>NZ_JAJAFU010000014.1 GCF_020480685.1 Deferrivibrio essentukiensis | reverse complement strand
ATTTGTTTTGTAAAAGCTATTGACTATATTTTTCTACAATATAATGATGTAATAATCTATCTAAAACAGCATTAACATTAGTATTATCTTGAAAGATTTTACACCATTTTGAAAACTCGATTAAACTATGTTGATGAATTCTTTGAAATTATCAGACAAAGGTATAAAATTAATTCTGTAATTGGTACTAAAAACACCCATTTAAGAATAGGATAATATATTTGGAGATGAGGTAGTAGCAGCTGCTATAATAAATAGGCTTATTCACCATTCCCATATATTTAAGATAAATGGTAAAAGTTACAGAATAAAAAGTTTACAAGAAGTAAAAGAGGCTTAAATTTAACTGGGGAATTATTGTACCTTTAACAAATACTAATTTAACTTTAAATTCACTACTAAATTGTCTTTTTTTATTCTTCATTTTTACACCTTTTTTTTACTATGTTATCATATTTTTTATTTTATTAAAAAATTTTTTGTCTTTTTTCTTGGGGTATTATAGTATTATAAATTTGGTATTAATTTTTTTATGGCAGAGTTTACTTTGGGCTCTCTAATTAAAGTGATATGACCCAGTATTGTGAATAATAGCTTATTTGTTTGCTTAACCTTTTTTATGTGAAATAATATTAGGATAAAATAATTTAGAATATTAAACTAAAATTTAAATGGTATACAAAAAATCGCTTTTTAAAGTACTTACAATTAATATGAAATTGGGTTGTGAATAATATTTTTAAGATATTTACCAAGGATAAAAAACTTGACAGCTATAATGGCTTTAATCATAATATTGTATGCTGAACTCATTTTTTTATGCTCATATTTTAAAAATGTCTAGTTTTTCTATCTGTTTAAGGCAATTTAGTTTAAATAAAGTCAAAAAAAATATCTTTTTTTATTTTTTTTTATATTTAATTATTTTTTCTCTTGTCGCATGTAATGGTAATGAAGATTTCAAAGAAATAGATCTTTCAAAAACCCAAAAAATTTCCATCAGTGATAAAAATCTTAAAAATGTTGATAATAATACAATATACGTTGGATTTGATCTGAGATGGGAACCTACAGAAGATGTAGCATTTTATATGCCCCTTATAAAATATCTGGAGGCAAAAACAGGGTTTAACTATAAAATAAAAGTACCTAGAAACTATCCAGATAATATACACATGTTAGGTAAAGGTAGCATTGATATATCTTTAATGGGGACAGTGAGTTGTTTACTATCTGGCAGTAAATATGGCTCATACCCAATCGTTTTCGGACTAAATGGTCAAAGTCAACCTTATTATAAAGGAGCCATAATCAAAAAGGCTGGTAACAAAACTATAAATAGCTTAAAAGATATTAAACACAAAAAATTTGTTTTTGGTAATAAATATTCAACTCAAGGTTACCTTATCCCAAGAAAAATGCTTGAAGATGCAGGAATATACCTAAAAGATTTGGAATATGAATTTTCAGACTCTCATAAAGATGTGGTAAACAAAGTTGTAAATGGGTTTGCAGATGCAGGTGCAATTCAGGATAAGTTAGCTTTTAAGATGGCAGAAGAGGGGATTTTAGATATAGTAAAACTATCAAAACCTTTTCCATCAAGTACGGTTTGTGTATCCCCATATTTATCATCAGCTAAAAAAAATATAATAAAAGCTGCTCTTTTGGAATTTAATCCCAAAAATGGCTTTAAAAGTGATTTATGGAAATTTACGGAAATGGAAAATGGATTTACAGATGCTGAAAATGTTAGGTTTGGAGACCTTATGTCTTTAATAAATAAATATTACAATCTAAAATGAAGTTTAAACTAAAGCTTTTTCTATCAATGCTTTTTGTAGTTTTAGCAATATCATTTGGAATCTTCTTTATGGTCTCAAACTATACAAAAATTTCTATGAGGGAAGAGGCTGATAAAATTTCAATATCTTTTGCTAAAGTAACTGCAAATATGATTGCTAATGACCTTCTCCTTTCTGACTTACTTAAAATTGAAAAGAGTCTTTCAAAAATAAAAAAAACAAATAATGGCATTGAGTATATCTATATTTTAGATGAAAACAGAAATATTCTGGTATCAACTTTCGGAGAATATATTCCAGTTGGTATTGAAACCTGGAATAATTTAGAAGGCAAAGATACTAATGTAGTTCTTTTAAAAAATAAAAAAGAAATTATCCATGATGTGGGCGTTAAAATTATTGATAACCTTGATTATGAAATGCACTTAGGTTTTACTGAAAATAGTATTGAATTTTTATTTAAACGAGTTATGGATAAATTTATACAATATATTATTTTAATTGTAATTATAGTATTAATATTGTCTTATTTATTAAGTAATTTTTTAACAAAACCTTTGAGCGATTTGTACCATTTTGCTAATAAGCTTATGAATAAAGAGTTTGGTGTAACTACTACCCCATCAGGCTCTCTTGAAGTAAGAAAAATTATTGAAACTTTAAATAACCTTTCTATAGAATTAAAAAGATACCATGATAATTTTAAACACACATTTAATAATCTTTTACTTACAGAAAAAATAAGTGCTTTTAATACACTTAAATCAGGTATTTTACATGAAATAAAAAGCTCCATTACTTCAATAAAATTATTAGTGAGTGGACTTAACGAGAATAATATAAAAAACGATGATATAGCTATTATAAGAGATGAAACTAATAACATAGAAGAACTTTTAAAAAAGCTTACTGGGCAGTTTGTTGTTTCAGAAATAGATATAGGTTTTGTAAATATTCATGAGATTATTGAAAATGTTTTGATGGAATTTAAAGACTCTATTTTGCAGAAAAAGGTAGCAGTTAATTATAATCAGAGTTCAGAAATAAAATATATAAAAGGTTATTTTCCTCTTTTAGAACTTCTTTTTTATAATTTAGTTAGAAATTCATTAGAGGCGATTGAAAGTAACGGTTTTATAAATATAAGCACAAAATATCTAGATGAAGGTGTTGAAATAATTTTTTCTGATAGCGGAAAAGGCATTTCAACTGTTAACTTAAGTAAAGTTTTTGATCCTTTTTTCACAACAAAAAAAGATGGAACAGGGATGGGGCTTTATATAGTATACAACATCGTTAAAATCCATTATGGTGATATTGCTGTGGAAAGCAAAGCCAATTTAACTTCATTTAGAATATTGTTAAGAGGAACAATATGAACGTTTTAGTTATAGATGATCAAAAATCAATCTGTTATTCATTGCGTAGATTACTTGAACAAAAGGGAATGCATGTAGTATTGGCTTATGATGGAACAAGTGGACTTAAACTCTTTTATGGGAATATTTTTGATATAATTTTTTTAGATGTGAAGCTCCCTGATATTGATGGTTTGGAACTTTTAGAAAAATTATCATCGTCAAATTTTGCAGAATCAAATACTAAAGTGATTGTGATGACAGCTTTTCACGAAACTGATATCGCTATAGATGCAATGAAAAAAGGAGCATTTGATTATATACTAAAACCTTTTGATAGTGACCAGCTCAACAGTATTATTTCAAATATTTTAAAAGAAGATAAAGAACAAGACTTTGGTACTTATTTGTGTGTACAAAATGATAATGATTGTAATGAAAAGATAATTAGCAACTCAACTCACATGTTGGATACAATCAAAAAGATTGGGAAGATATCTCAGACAGATGAATCTGTTTTAATCACAGGTGAAACAGGTACGGGTAAAGAAATAGTAGCAAAAGCTTTACACAATTTTTCGAAGAGAAGAAACAAAAATTTTGTAGCAATAAATTGTAGTTCTATTCCGGCTGATCTTCTTGAAAGTGAACTTTTTGGTTATGAAAAGGGGGCTTTTACTGGTGCTTCCAATGACCATATAGGGAAACTAGAATTTGCAGAAGGGGGGACTGTATTTTTGGATGAAATAGGGGATATGCCCTTAACTTTGCAAGCTAAAATTTTAAGGGTTTTACAGGAGAGAGAAATTGTAAAACTTGGCAGTAATAAAATAAAGAAAATTAATGTTAGATTTATTGCAGCTACAAATAGAAATATACCAGAACTTGTTAATTTGAAACTATTTAGAAATGATTTATATTATCGCTTGAACACATTTGAAATAAATTTAAAACCACTTAGAGAAAGAAAAGATGATATTATTCCATTATGTAAATACTTCTTGAGTAAGTATGCTGACAGGAAGATAAAATTAACACAGAAAGCGGCAGATAAGCTAATTAAATATGATTACCCTGGGAATATTAGAGAGTTGGAAAATATTATTAAAAGAGCAGTCATAAATGGTTCAGATGTAATTCATGCGGATGATATAGCAATTATCAATGAGTCTCAAAAAGAAGATTTGGCTTTTGCTTCTTTGTTATCTGAGTATGAAGAATTGATAGAAAGTAATGGTTTAAATGATTTCATATTGAAAATAGAGGAAAATATAGCAAATAGCTTTTATATTAAATATGGAAAGAACCAGGTTTTAACAGCAGATAAGCTTAAAGTGTCACGCAATAAATTGAGAAAGTTACTTGGTTTAGATGACTAATCTAACTGTTCATTATTATAACAATTTACTGTTGCCAATTTGAACAATCTATAATTATCATTTTAATCAATCCGCTTAAATACTAGATTTGAGCAAAATACTCATTGGCATACTACTTGCTCCTAATTTCTAACTTAGGAGGTGCTTATGAGTAAAAAATATGCATTTATTGTGGATTTAAGAAAGTGTGTTGGTTGCGGCAGTTGCCAAGTAACATGTAAACAGGAAAATGAGGTTCCTTTTGGCTCTTTTAGATCAAGAGTCGATTATGCAGACATTGGAAAATATCCTACACCTAAAAGATTCTTTTTTCCAAAGCTCTGTAATCATTGTGACAACCCACCATGTTTATCTCCATGTCCGGTAAAAGGAGCAACTTATAAAAGAAAGGATGGAACAGTTGTTGTTGACAGAGATCTCTGTTTAGGTTGCGGAAGATGTGCCGATGCATGTCCATACGGTGCAAGATACCTAAATAAAAATATTAATATCAAAAATGACCCAGCAAAATATCCAAAAGTGGAAGAGGTTAAAGGTAAAACTAAAAAATCATTATTTGTTATTGATAAATGTGATTTCTGTTTTCACAGGATTGCTGCTGGGATTGAAGAACCTGCGTGTGTAAGAAATTGCCCTGGTAAAGCCAGATATTTTGGTGACCTAAATGACCCTAATAGTACAGTTTCAAAGCTATTAAAAACTGTAAAAGGTGCTAAATGGAATGAAGAATTTGGTACAAAACCTAGAGTGACATATTTTATTAAAGACTTTAAGGTGTTTGAAGTAGCTGACAAAGAAATAAACAGGGAGGTATAGGTTATGAAAATAAGTAGAAGAAATTTTCTAAAATCATCCGCAGCAGCTGCTACTATTGCCGCAATAAACGCTAAATCTGGAGATGTTCTTGCCAAAATCTCCCCAAAAGAAGCCGGAATTATAAAAGAAGAGCTAAAAAATTATAAAAAAGTTTTTAGTGCTGATGCTATGTGCCCTGCCGAGTGTGGTCTTGAGTTTTGGTCAAAAGGTGGAAACCTATGGAAGATTTATGGGAACAAAGATGTTCCTATGAATGATGGAACTTGTTGTGCTAAAGCCGCATCTATTCCCCAGCTGGTATATTCACCTTACAGGATAAAGCACCCAATGATAAGAACAGGCGAAAGAGGAAGTGGACAATTTAAAAAAGTTAGTTGGGACGAAGCAATAGACTTTATTGCAAAAAAACTTACCAAAATCAAAAAAGAATATGGTGCTGAATCTGTTATGATGAATACTGGAGATGTAACGGACAGAGATCAATACTGGAGATTGTTTTTTGCATGGGGAACTCCAAACTGTGTTGAGCATGGTGCAATTTGTGATACTCCTAGAAGACATGGTCCAAAACTTATCTTAGGTGGTAAAAGAATTCAGCCTGACATAATGAGACCTCTCTTAATAAGGGATAAAAAAGGTAATCTGACTAAAAATTATGACTACAAAACAAAACTTATAATTTATAACGGTTGGAACCCTTTTGTATCAACTAGAATTTACTATGAAAATAGAGGTACTGTTGAGGCAAAACTTAAGAATGGATGTAAGGTTGTTGTAATTGATCCTTCATATTCCAATACTGCAACTGCCGCAGACCAGTGGCTTGCACCACGTGCAGGAACTGATGGTGACCTTTTCGGTGCAATGTTAAGATATATTATTGAAAATGATAACCCTAATAATCCTGATAGAAGATATATCGACTGGAATATGAAAAAATATGTTAAAGGTTGGGATAAATTTTTTGATGAATTTAAAAGCTGGTTTAACAAAAAGGACCCAATAAATAATCTTAGCTATTTTTCTCTTGAGTGGGCTAGCGATAGAACAGGGCTTACGATAGACCAGATAAGAAATTTAGCTCATGATTTTGGGATAACCAAACCTGCAACACTTGTATGGGGTATGCAATCTCCTGGGCACCATTATAATGGATATTGTGCCTCAATTATTGGTACGGTGTTGAATGTAATTACCGGTAACTTTGATGCTCCAGGAGGAGCCATTGATACAGAAATAGTTAAAGCCAGCAAAGGTGGAAGTGCCAAAGGTGCGCAGTTTAAAAAAAGAAAAATAAAAAAAGTTATAAATGGCAAAGAGGTAGAAGGCGAAGTCGAACATCTTCACAAAGATGCTTATGGTGATCAGTACCCTTCAGCATGGGATGATGTTGTAGCCGATATACCTGATAGAATATTTAAAGGTGTAAACATTACTTATGGACCTTTTAAAGGGCATAAATATCCATTTAAAGGTTATATTTTAAGAACAGGAAATTCACTAATAACCGCTTCTAATCCCGAAGCTTGGAAAAAAGCATTTACAGCTAAAGATTCAAATGGTGAATATAAACTTGAACTTTCTGTAGTGATAGATTCAATCTTTTTAGAAAGTGCACTTTATGCTGATGTAATTCTTCCAGAAGCAAGTTTTGTTGAAAGGATGTCGTTGAGTGATATTTATCCATCACACCCTGTGTTATATTTAAGAGATGAGGTTATTAAACCTCTTTATGAAAGTAAAAAACCAACAGAAATAATGAATATGCTTGCTAAAAGACTTGTGGAACTTGGTGATAAGGATTTAAAAGGAGAAGATTTTTGGCTGAAATATAACTCAGAGGAAGATTTCGTGAATGAAATGTTAGCAGTCTCGCCAGGAAAGTTAAATGTCGGCACACCACTTCCATATCCTAAGTATCCAGAAGGTTATAAAATCTTAGGAACACCAGAGTCATTAGAAAAAGGTGAAGTAGAAATAGATCATAAGAAAAAAGTAATTAAAGGAAAACCCCTCACAGTTGAATGGCTGAGAAAGAATAAAGGCGTAGCTGTATGGCCAATGAGCTATTACAGGTATAAAAAAGTTGGTAGCGATGAACCTAACAAAGCTTTTCCAAAGACAGATTCTAAACTAATTGAGTTTGTTTGGGATTATGAGGATAGTGGAAAGAGAAAAGGAAGATACTCTAAGTACAATAAGCGTATTGAGGAATCAAAAGTTATACCAGCAGGGCTAAAAGAGATAGGCTTAGAAAAGTTTCCAAAAACATTTTACTGGTTTGAAACTATTTGGAATCCTTACACTAATTTGAAATACAAAAGATTTGAAAATGAGTATCCATTCCAGGTTATAAATGGCCGAGTTCACCATGCTATGACAGGTACTCAAATGGCAACATTTCTATCTGAGATAAAAGTTGAGGGTACATGGCAACCGCTAAATGATGAAATTAAAGACATAACTGTAGATGTTTTACCTGGAGCTAAATATAAAGCTAAAGAACAAGTATTTGAGAAAAACAGTTATTCAGTTGGCACAATATGGATGAATGAAGATGATGCAAAAGAGCTAAACTTAAAAACAGGTGATTTGGTTGAAATTGAAAATCCCCTTGGTTTTTCAACAAGAGGCAAAATATTTGCATCAGGTGGAATAAGACCAAAAGTTATTAAAATTGCATTTGGCACTGGTGGTAGGTTTGTTAAGGAAATTGGTCCTCTTTACAAAGTTAAAGGGACTACCCCTTTGGCTAACCTAATGACTGATCCAAATGGAAGGTCACCTATTATGGGATTTCCTACGTTTGCAGATATGATTGCTAGGATAAAGAAAGTATAAAATTTAATTGAGGGCAGTTTAAGGCTGCCCCCCCTTATATTTTTATGGAGGCATAGATGCAGTTCTTAAATGAAGAAACAATTTTTATTATAGATTTCCTTCAATTATTTTTGAAAAATAATTTAAATAGCGAAATTATTAATGACTTAAAAAAGATACCTTTAGATGATGTTTGTGATGATGATATTAAAGAAATTTTGTTATACATAGGCCAAAATTCTGCTGAAGTAGTAGAAGAAGAACTTAATTTTGACTATGTTAAACTTTTTACTCATCCAAAGGATTTCAATACATTTCCAATTGCTTCATACCATTTAAGTGAAAACAAAACTGTTGTCTCTAAAATAACAGAAGAAATAAAATTTGAATATATTGAAGATAATTTTATATTATCAGATAATTTTAAATATGGAGAAGACCATTTAGTTGCTATTCTTGAATATATCAAGAATTCTAAGGATAAAGAGAAATTAAATATATTTTTAGAAAAATATTTCTATCCATGGATTACAAAATTCAGTAAAGCAATGTATGAAAATGCAGACACAATAGTATATAAAAAAATAGCTAAGTTAACCGAAAAACTTGCAGATGACATTAGGTTAGTCTCGTATACTTGATAAGTAAATTTATAGATACCCACGGGTAAATCCGGGGGTATCTATAAAAATTTATTATCTTGTTCTGCTATGTTCGAATATGATGGACTATATCAGACATTTTACGTCCCTCTCACGGCCCCAAGCTTAAAATGGATTTTAAAAAATGAAGTTTAACAAGGTGTTAGTAATTTAATAAACGGAGAGAGAGGGATTTGAACCCTCGGTACCGCGATTAACGGTACACTCGCTTAGCAGGCGAGCGCCTTCGACCATACTCGGCCATCTCTCCTAAAAAAAATGGCGGAGGGAGTAGGATTCGAACCCACGGTAGGGGGCTACCCTACAACGGTTTTCAAGACCGCCGCCTTAAGCCAGACTCGGCCATCCCTCCGCTAATTTCTGCGGAAAGTTTATATAATATAATTTAATTTATATTTCAAGTATTTTTTATACTTAATTTTATTTTTTGACACTACCCTTTGGTTTTAAAATATATGTTGCAGTGTGGCTTTTCAAAAGTGTATCCGCAGCCTTTAGTATATCATTCTTACTGACACTTCTTAGCAAATCAATATATTTGTCCATAAAGTCATAACCAAGGCCAACAGTTTCAAAAAAAGATGAATACCATGCCACTTTGGAGTTTGTCTGAGACTCATTTAAAATTCTACCTATTACATAATTTTTAACACTTTCCAGTTTTTCATTATCAACAATATCATTAACCTGACCAAGTAAATTTTTCATTGTATCTATACTATCCTTGACGTTAGAATAATCCAAACCTATAAAGCCAACCCACCTTGAATTGCAAATCCTTGATGGGTAAAAAGCTCCAACAGAATATGCATACCCTTTTTCTTTTCTAAGCTTTTCAAAATATACGGAGCTCATCCCCCCACCCATTAAGTCAGATAATATTTTAAGGGAAATATACTGGCTGCTCAAAGCATTGGGGGCATCAAAACCAATAAATAACTTAGCTTGTTGAATTTTATCATCAGTTTCTTCCATAAATCTGTCTTCATTAATTTTTGAAGCAGAGCAATCTATTGTTATTTTTTCCCCTTTAGGAAGCTTAGTAAATATTTTTTTAATTTTCTTGACATCCTGCCCATTAAACTTGCCAGCTACACTTACAACCATATCTGAAGCAACAATGTTTTTCTCATAGTATTTTTTAACATCATCAATATTCAACTTGCCAACAGACTCAGTCGTCCCAAGGCTGTCCATAGAATAAGTAAAACCTTCATAGGAAAGTCTATTAAACCCTTTCATTGCCAAACTGTTAGGATTATCTTTAATGCTTTCGATAGATTTTAAAATTAACTCCTTTTCTACATTAAAAATTTTAATATCAAAGTTAGGAGAATTAATAAATTCATCCAGCTCTTCAAATACAAGGCTAAGATTTTCATAAGGAACGGAAAGAGAAAACTCTAAATAGTCATTTGTAACTGAGGCACCAATAGAACCACCATAAAATTCCACTTTATCAAGTAATTTACTGCTTTTTACCCAAACATCAGAAAAAAGATTACCTATACCATTATCTTCAGAAGTTTCCCTAAATAATCCTCCCTTAATAAACATTGATATGGTAATAGTATCCGTATAACCCCTTTCAATTGTCACAAACTTCCCGCCATTATCAAGCATAACCACCTCACCAGCAAACAAAATTTTAAAACATAATAGAAATATTATTAAAAACAACTTTTTCATAGTGCATCCTTTTTTGCAATTTATCAAAAAGATTAGAAACAACCTTAAAGAGTTCAATCGAAAATAATAACTTTTCTGCCTTCAACTTTTATTTTATCTTCTACCAAAAGTTTTACAGCCATTGGATATATTTTGTGTTCATATTTTAAAATTCTATCTGAAAGAGTTTCCACAGTGTCGTCTTGCTTAACTTCAACAACAGCCTGCAATATAATAGGTCCGTTATCGACCTTGGCGTCAACAAAGTGCACCGTACAGCCAGTAAACTTTACTCCATATTCAAGAGCTTGCTTTTGTGCATTCAATCCGGGAAAGCTTGGCAAAAGAGAAGGATGAATATTAATAATTTTGTTTTCAAAAGCATTTACAAATTCTTCGCTAATAATTCGCATAAAACCTGCAAGGCAAATAATATCTACATTTGCATTTTTCAAAATTTTAACAAGCTCTAAATCATAACCTTTTCTATCACCAAAATCTTTTGGATTTACAAA
Source organism: Deferrivibrio essentukiensis (assembly GCF_020480685.1). Taxonomy (NCBI): domain Bacteria; kingdom Pseudomonadati; phylum Deferribacterota; class Deferribacteres; order Deferribacterales; family Deferrivibrionaceae; genus Deferrivibrio; species Deferrivibrio essentukiensis. The sequence goes on along the minus strand of NZ_JAJAFU010000014.1, from coordinate 53,868 downwards.
TATTGCATTAAGTCCATTATCTCTTGCAAATTCAAGACCTTTAGCCTCTTTTTTATCGCTTATTACTACTGATATCTCAGCATCTTTAATAAAACCTGAGTTTATAGCTTCATATATAGCCTTGAAATTGCTTCCTCGACCACTCAATAAGATGGCAATTCTCTTCAAAAGTCTACCCCTTTGACTACCACTTCATTACCTTTATACACTTCACCTATCTTGAAAATATTATTATTATTGCCACTTAACAACTTTTCCCCTTCAAAAGGGTCAACAATTAACACAAACCCTATACCCATATTAAAGACTCTGAACAACTCTTTTTCTTCAACAAGATTTAGGGATTTTAGATAATCGTAATGGAGCAAGTTTGGCATATTTCCCGGATAAATCTTTGCTGACAATCCGTTTGGCATCACACGTGGTATATTTTCATAAAAACCACCACCGGTTATATGCACCATACCTTTTATTTTAGCACATGTTTCAATAAGATTAAGAATTTCTTTTACATAAATTTTTGTAGGTGTTAACAATAATTCATTCAAAGTAACACCGGGGGCAACTTCTTCATCCCCTTTCATTTTTAACTCTTTAAAAAATATTTTCCTTAAAAGGGAGTAGCCGTTACTATGGAATCCACTTGATGATAAACCCAAAAGCCAATCACCCTCTTTTATACCTTTACCATTAATTATTTTAGGCTTATCAACAACACCTACAGCAAAACCTGCCAAATCAAAATCACCATCCTGATACATATCAGGCATTTCAGCAGTTTCCCCGCCTAAAAGCGAAGCATTAGCCTGCTTGCACCCTTCAACAATACCCTCTAAAACCTTCACTGATTTATCTGCACTTAACTTCCCTGTTGCAATATAATCCAAAAAAAACAGAGGCCTTGCCCCTGTCACTATTAAGTCATTTACACACATTGCCACAAGGTCAATGCCAACCGTATCTAATATTCCTGATTCTATAGCCACTTTTAATTTGGTCCCAACACCATCTGTTGAAGACACAAGCATGGGATATTCCATATTCTTTGCAAAAGGGATAGCGTAAAATCCGGCAAAACCACCAATGCCTTCCGGAACATTTTCATCAAAAGTGGAAGCAACAATCCCTTTTATTTTATTAACAAAAAGATTCCCCTCATCAATATTGACGCCTGCATCATTGTATTTTATTTTTTTGTTCATTGGTATTACTCACCTTTTTTAAGCTTTTCAATTTCCTCTATGATTAATTTTTCTGCCATATCAGGAACTATTTCCCAAATCACCTTTTCCAAATTTTTTGAAATCACTTCTCTTACCACGTCACGAAGAAAATCTAAATCTATTGAATCTTCTATAACTTTCTTAATCATCTCTTTATCTATATGCAGCTTTTCCCCTTCAACACTCTCTAAAAAATCTTCTTTGGCAACATCCTCTTCAGTAAATTGAATTTCAGTATCCTCTGTCAACGAATCCTTTTCTTCCAACTCTGCCCCAAACTCTACCTCATCAGGCATATCGACTGTCAGCTCGTCAGCTACATCCTGTGCATCAATATTTTCATCAATATTAACATCGCTCTTTTCTTCATCAACAAATGTTTTGTCAAAAGATTCATCAAAATCTTCATCTAAAACTTTCTCTTCTTCTACAAGCTCTTGTAATGAGTCAACAACACCTTCATCAGCTTCACTTGCAGGCACTTCTTCCAGTAAGTCTTTATCTTCATCATCTTTTACATCTTCAAGTTCACCAAAAATATCACTTAAATCAGAATCTTCTTTTTGTTCAGTAGTAGCTTCTTCCGAAATTATCTCGAGCTCTTCATCTTCTTTAGTACTGCTTTCTTCAACTAAATCTGATAATATATCCTCAGAAATTGATTCACTTGCTGTTAAGTCTTCACTCCCCTTTTCTTCTGTCAATACAGCGTCAAAAAGATCTTCTTCAGTTTTATCTTCCGTTTTTACATCATCAAAAATATCTTCCAATTCAACAGACTCACTTGACTCTAATGACTCTTCAAGCTCAACATCCTGCTTTTTATCTTCGACTAAATCTTCTGAAGGAGCATTTTCAGCCAACAAATCATCAAAGTCTTCAAACTGAGTCTCTTTCTCAACAGTCTCTTCAGAATCAATTGATGCCAGCAATTCTTCAACTGCACTATCTTTTTCAACTGAAGGCTCAACCTCATTGTTTGACCCTTCTACCTCTGCTGCAACCGCCTGCCCAAACTTTTCCAATTTTTCTTCAAGCAAGGAAGAGTTAAAAGGCTTAACAATAAAGTCATCAGCATTTGTAGCACTTAAATTACTCTCATTAAAATGGTCAAAAGCCCCCACTAAAAGGATAACAGATGCACCGGTTTCTGACTTTAACCTGGAAACATATTCATTAAGCTTTATCCCTTCAAGTTTATTATCAAGAAGAACTATATCGGGATTAAAACTTTTTATCTTCCCTTCGGCATCTTCAGCAGAAAACACCTTCTCTACTTCATACTTTTCCTCATCTACAGACAAATCAATTACCCTGTGAATAGTCATGCTGTCGTCAATAAGAAGGACTTTTTTCTTCATAATCTACCTCTATTATTTTGTCAAAATCTATTAAGTAATATATCACATCATTGTACTTAACCATCCCCTTAATAAACTCTATCACAAAAATTTCTTTTTCAAAAGGGAATACTTCGCCTATTTCAGATACTTCAATAACTTTTTCAACCAATAATCCCATTATTTTATCATCCCGTCCAATAAAAATAACCTCTTCAGATGAATTCCCCACATTAAGAAGCTTCTTAAAATCAAGATTTTTAATCTCCTTCAGGTCATCTTTTACATCTTTTCTGCTGGCAACGTGGAGAATATCTCTTACATCAACTATAAAATGAAAATCTCCTTGTTTAAATTTAAGCCCTTTCAAAAATTACCTCTCTTATTTTTTCTTTAATTTTATCTTCATTTAACGGTTTAATTAAAAAATCGTTTGCCCCAAGTTCAAAGGCCTTATTTTTATGTTTTTCTGTAGCCCTTGATGTTAAAACAAATATTGAAGTAGAATTATCACGATAGTAATTCCTAATCTTATCAATTAGTTCATAACCGTTCAGCACAGGCATCTCCAAGTCGGTTATTATTAAATCATATCTCCTCTTTTCAAGTTTTTCAAGTGCATTGGCACCATCGTAAGCTTCGTCCACCGCCAAGTTCATGTCAGAAATGATAGAACTTAAAAACTTCCTAATACTGATAGAATCATCCACAATTAATACACTATTAGGAATATATGTTTTCCCTGTACTTTTTGGCTGGTCTGTTGTGGTTTTGCTATAATTTAGAGTTCCTTCTGTTTTTTCTTCTATAAGCCTTATAGGATCAATAATCAGCCTTACCTCACCACTTGGACTTATAGTTGCACCGGTTATATGTTTTAAACCTTCAACTATTCTACCCAACTTTTTTGTTACAGCAGTTTCTCTTCCGATGATTTCATCTACTGTAATTATGTAAGGTTTTTTTATACCTTCAACAATTATTCCTACACTACCGTCCTCAAACTGGGCATTTTCAACCTGCTTTAATAACACACCAAGATCGTGAATTTCATGTATTTCGTCCCGTATTTTATAAAAAAAACGTCCGCCTATCTTTTTTACATTTGATGTATCTATATTAAAAGATTCATAAACCGAAATGATGGGGATAGAAAATGCCTGAGAGTTTTCCCGCAATAAAAGATATTCTGAAATCAAAAGAGTAACAGGCACACTAAGTTGTATACATAGTCCTTTGCCTTCTTTATTTATAACAGATATATTACCATCAAGACTTTCTACTTGTTTTTTTACAACATCAAGCCCTACACCACGCCCTGAAATTTCAGATGATCCTTCTTTTGTAGAAAAACCAGGTAAAAATATATAATTAAGCAGTTTATCTGCCCTCATATTTTTGGCTTCATATTCTGGCAATAAACCCTTCTGGATTACTTTTTCCCTTATAAGCTCAAGATTTAGCCCACTGCCATCATCTTCAACTTCCAAAATAACATATCTCCCCTCACGTTTTGCCTTTAGATAGATGTTACCTTCTTCATCCTTCTCCTTTTGTTTTCTAATATCAGAGTTTTCTATACCGTGAGAAATAGAATTCCTTACTATATGAATAAAAGATTCTGTCAGAGCATCAATAAGTGTCTTATCAAGCTCAACTTTCTCTCCTATAATATGTACTTTAACTTTCTTATTTTCTGCAATCGCCGCACTTCTTGCCGCTCTTGTAGCTGCACTGAAAAGTCTATCAATCGGAACAAGTCTTATTGATGTTAACCCTTTCTGAATACTATCTGTTACTCTGTTTACATAACTAATTTCTTCGGAAAAAGATTCAAAATTCTTAAAAATTTCATCAATACTCATTACGATATCATTACCAATCTCCTGAAGACGTCTTGAAAGTATATTAAAGTGGTCATACCTATCAAATTCACCCTCTGAAAAACCATCTAAGAGTTCTTCAGAATAACTTTTAGCCAACTCATTTTCAGAAGATAATGTATATGAGTACTTGTCTTCAAATTCCCTAATAATCTGAACAAGCCTATTTTTTGTGTATTCAAGATTACTACTTAAGTCTTGGATTGCTTTTACCCTTTCATTCTGCCTGTTTTTATTGGTAATAAGCTCCCCTGCCAAGTTTAATAAACTATCAATTTTATTCAGCTTTACCCTTATATAACTGTCAAACGCCTGCTCGCCAATTTGAGTAAAATTTTCATCAGCTCTTTCCAGTATCTCTGTTCTTGAAGGTTTTATCTTAGTCTGTTTTTTAACAGTGGGGGATTCTGACAAATTTTCATTAACAGATAAAGGAGCTATTTTTGAAATATTATCAATTTTAGCCAAAAGTTCTTCATACAAACTTTGACCTAAGTCATCCTTTTTCGACTTAACCTCATTGTTAAATTTTTCAAAAATTTCCACTAAAGTAGTCGTTATCCCCTGATCAATTTTTCTTTTCCCGGTTCTAAATTCATCTAAAAAATCTTCCAATTTATGTGCCACACTCGATACATTGATAAAGCCCACCATTGCAGCAGAACCTTTGATAGTATGGGTGCTGCGAAACATCTCATCAATTATAGACCAATTTTCAGGATTCTGCTCAAGCACCAAGAGACCATTTAAAATGGTCTCAAAGTGCTCTTCACTTTCCATCAAGAAAAACTCAATCAGTTCCTGCTTGTTAATTTTAGCCATTTTTATACTCTAAATTTATCTACTGCTTCCTTAAACATTTCAGCCAATTGAGACAGAGTTGCAACAATCATATTTGTCTGTTTCACACCTTCAACTGTGCCTTCTGCAATCTCCCTAACCTTTTCAATTGATACAGCTACATTGTTTGCCTCTTCAGCCTGGTTAATAATTTCAAGAGAAATCTCTCTAATCGAATCCCTTGCCCTTACTAATGCTTCATTGATATCTTTCAATGAGTTACCTGCTTTTTCAGCCAAATCAGAACTATGCTCGATATTTACCGTACTCTCCTCAACAAGTTTTACTGTCTCGGATGTTTCTACCTGAATAGATTTAATAAGCTCAGCAATCTCCTTAGTAGCCTTCGTACTTCTTTCTGCAAGCTTTCTAATCTCATCTGCAACAACCGCAAAACCATGGCCATATTCTCCAGCCCTTGCAGCCTCTATAGCAGCATTAAGTGCAAGAAGGTTTGTCTGGTTGGAAATTTCACTAATAACATTTGTAATATCACCAATCTCAAGAGACCTTTCGCCAAGGCTCTTAACCTTTTTAGAAGCAAGCTGAGAATACCTCTTAACATTCAACATTGCATCAACTGTTTCATCAAGCATAGCAAGCCCTTTTTCTGCTGCTTCAGAAGCACTTGCCGTAACTTCAACCGTTTCTTCAGACTTTGTAGCAGAAGCCTGGCTATTTTTCTTAAATACCGTAATGACCTCATAAGTCTTATTCAATTCTTCAATCTGAATATTCGCACCTTCACTTGTTTTTTCAGCTGCCATAAGCAACTTTTCGGTAGCATCAACAATGGAGTCACCCGCACTCTTAATATCGTTAATAAGCTCCCTAATATTGCCTGTCATCATATTAAATGCATCTGCAACCGCGCCAAGTTCATCAGCAGTTACTTCCGCTTCAACAGTCAAGTTACCTTCAGCAGCCTCAGAAACTACATCCATTAGATTTATTGCTTGGTTTTGCAGGCGTTTTCTATCTTCATCTGTTTGAATATAACCTGAAATCCTGTCAAGCATCTCATTAAAACCTTCCGCAAGACTTCCAAGCTCATCTGATGTTTTTGAAGCAACCCTAATATCATATTCCCCTTCCATTACCCTTTGCATAGCATTGTTAAGCTCAAAAACAGGGGATAAAGATCTCCTCATAAGCACTATAGTTACCAAGAAAATTATGAGCGCCAAAACTGCCGTAATGCCTATAGAGAACAAACCACCTTTTTGAATACTGGCAAGTTTATAATTTTTATTTTTAAGCATACCTACGTAAAACTCAGTTTTCTTAAAACTCAACTTACCAAAAGATGCAAAAAATGGCTGTCCTTGAACAATAACCTCTTTTTCTATGAACTTATCCACTTTCAAAACAGGCTTTATTTCATTGAAAAGTGCGGTAAATTCAGGCTTCTTTTCATAAAGCATTCTGTCACCAAACAGAGGATTAAGAACTAAGTTTCCGTCAGCGTCATAAACAACCGTAAAACCGTAATTAATAAGCCCTTCTTCCTTGGTATGGCAATTAGCACAACTTCTCTGGGCTTCATGAAACTTCATTTTTGTAAACTCAGAGTTAGCAAAACCGAGCAGATAATTACCATCCACAACTGCCACAAGTGCCCCGTAAATACCATTTTCATCCCCTACAGGTGAGTAATATACAACATAAGGGGTCTCTTTAGTCAAATACGACTCGACATAATATTCGTTAAGCTTTAGGTCTTCATAATATATAATTTCATCAAGAGGCGGCAACTTAATCTCTTTTTTGGAAGCTTCACCGATAATATTATAATCCAAATCTACAAGATAAACAGAGGACACATCTGTGTATGTGCTTAAAAATCTATCCATCTCACCAGTAATCACACTTTGCTTAACTTTACCTTGTAAAGCCGTTTTTAAAAGTGGTGATATGGTAAAAGTCCTAATAATACTACCCACCTCTTTGTCCTTATCTTCAATCCTTTTAAATGTCCCATCAACCCTTGTAGTTAAATCTTCAAGGATGTTTTTAACTTCAGTCTTAACAGAATTTGAGTAAACGATGTAACTCGCAGTAAAAGAAACAAGAGCAATAACAACAAGCAATAACAAAACAATCTTGGACAACAAACTAAACTTAACACCTCTTTCTGCCATAACCAACCTCACTTAATTTTATAATCAAAATAAATTTTACTTAAATCCAAAACACCTACCAATAGGCCGTCAACATCAACATATTCGTAAAAAAAATCTTCTTTTTCTTCAACTTCCTTGGCAATCTGTTCCTTACCTACTTCTATAATTTGTTGAGCTTCATCCACAAAAATACCTAATAATTCACCCTCAACATCAACAATAACAAATCTGCTTGCAATAGTTTTCTTCACCTCGCTTACGTTAAGCTTCTCACGAAGATCAATTATTACAACTATTTCCCCTCTAAGATATAATGCTCCTAAAATTTTATGATCAGTTCCAGGGATATTTGCAATTGTAGTTAACGGAACAAGCTCTCTGACTTTGTCAAGCTCAATCAAAAATTTTTTAGAACCAACCATACATACTACGAACTTTTTTAGTCCAACTGGTTTTTCTACAACAGGTAAGCCCTTTGCCTTTTTTAACAAGACTTGTTTTATCACTTAACAAACCTCTTGACAGTCTGAATAAGTTCTTCAATTTGAAAAGGCTTAACAATGTAATCATCGGCCCCCTGCTTTTTGCCCCAAAATTTATCACTATCCTGTCCTTTAGATGTTACTAATATAACCGGAATATCTTTAGTAAAGTCACTCTTTTTAATCTCTCTACAAATCTGATATCCGTTTTTTCCGGGCATTACCACATCGAGCAGCACACAGTCAAACTTTTCACCATCAAGTGCCTTCAGTCCCGCTTCACCATCATTAGCTAACACTACACTATACCCTTCAGCCTCAAGTGCTTTTTTTATAATTTCCCTTTCGGTTAAACTATCATCTACTACCAAAATTTTAGCCATATATACCCCCTAAATTAAATTTTTAAATATCCTGTCAATACTAAAGTACCTATTATATTCTTCACGTACTGCCTGTTGTTACCAAAAAATCTCAAAATCTCACCAACTGTCCTTTTCCCGTCACAAAGTTCAAATAATCTAACCTCAAAAGCTTTCAGACTATCAGGTTGCTCCGTAATCCTCTGCGGGACAAGATTTTCATCATATATTATTTTATTTATCTCAACCTTCTCTTCTTTAAAATCTGACACAACTTTATCTAAATCACTATATGAAACCCAATTCTTGCTTTTAAAATTATCATCCACATCAATCAAATCTACATAATATCTGCTACCACTAAGGTCAAATGCCTCGCAAAGCATATTTGCTACATAGAATATAAAACATCTCTTTATAAGGCTGTCTTCAAACCCCAAATTTCTCACCTGAGCATATAAAGAAACAAAATTATCAACCTCTAAAAGACAAGTACCTGTCACATCCTGCAATAGCTCAAAAAAATCTTCGACCTTATCGTCCCCCTTATAACAATAAGAAATATATCCACCTGACACATAAAAATGGTAGTCAATCTCATTATTAAAAACAGTGAGTTCACCATCAAACTTTGTCATAATATCAGTTAGTTTCTCAATATTTATTGACTCACCTTTGATATCGCTAATCATATAACCTGTTTCAAATTTAAGAAATTTTTCAATAGACTTTCTTAGTGTGGGTAATACGTCTTTTTCAACCTTTGAGATTATTTCATCCACTACGGAGCTTGAAGAATATTCTTTATTTTGTTCTACTTTGACATCAGCAAACTGATGCTCAACATTATCTTCAAAACTTTTGGCTTCAATATCAAGTAGCTGATCAATTTCGCCGTCATCTTGCACACCATTTTCACACTTATTTACAACCTCATTAACTTTTTCAATCAACTCATCAGGTTGAAACGGCTTTGCAATATAATCAATACACTTAAACTTTTCGATAAACTTATCTCCGACATCTTCAGCCTTACTTGTAATCAAAAGGACAGGAATTTCATTAAATCCATAATCCTCTCTCAAAATTTTACAAAATTGAAAACCGTTCATTTTAGGCATGATAAAGTCGAGTAAAATTAAATCAGGTGAAAACTCCTTTACAATTCTAAGCCCCTCTTCACCATTATCGGCAAGCCTGAGCTCATATTCATCCGTGCTAAAAATCATTTTAAAGAGCCTATGCATTGTAGGGCTGTCGTCAACCGCAAGAACCTTAATCATAATAAAACTCCCGAAATAAAAATCTTTTATACCGTATCAAAATTAACACTACATTTAAAAGCAAAAGTTGCTTCAAACCAATTATATAACCATAAAAATCAAATTTCAAACATATTTAAAATATTACCACGTAAAAAAAACATTATCAATAAAAAAACTAATAATTTTGACAATCATATACACCCATTTTTACATTTTATATCAATATATTCTTTTACTTTAGGCGGGACTAATTCACAAACATCACCACCTAACATTGCTATCTCCCTTATCATACTGGAACTTAAAAATATATATTTTTTATTGGGCATCAAAAATACAGTTTCACATTCAGGATTAAGCTTTCTATTCATAAGGGCGAGCTGAAGTTCAAATTCAAAATCCGATACGGCTCTTAAACCCCTCAAAACTATATTGGCCCTCTCGCTTTTCATAAAATCTACAAGAAGATTACTGAAAGGCTTGACTTCAACATTTTTTAGGTGCGAAACAGACTTTTTTATCATCTCAACTCTCTCATCAATTGAAAACATTGGCTTTTTTCTTTTATTCTCAGCAACACCTATTATAAGGGAGTCAAACATTATCACCCCTCTTTCAACAATATCAAGATGGCCATTAGTCATAGGGTCAAATGTGCCCGGATAAATTGCTTTCATATCAAAACCTCATATATCCTTATTTGTGTATCTGAATAGTCTCTTTTGTCCACTTCTTTGAAAAAATCATCCACATCAGAAAATTCTAAAGATTTTCTTTCTTCATAGACAACTAAAGTCTTATCTCTGCACAGATGCTTGACACTGTTTAGTATTTCAGAAGGCTTATATTTTTCATACGGCGGGTCTATAAAAATTATATCAAAGTCAAGACTTATCTTCTTTAATATTGATTTATAATCACCCGTAAAAATCTTTACGTTATCCCTTAAGTTTAAGCTGGTTAGGCTTTGCTTTAGGCAAGAAGTGTCTTTATCAAGGAAGGCTACAAATTTTGCACCTCTGCTTAAGGCTTCTATACCAAACGCCCCGGTACCGGCAAATAAATCTAAAACGTATGAATCAGGTATTTTACTGCCAAGAATAGAAAAAACTGAGCTTCTAAGTCTGTCTGTCGTAGGTCTTACCCCAGACCTCTTTGGCGAAACTAACAACCTCCCTTTCAAGCTGCCCCCGGTTATTCTCACTTAGCCCACTCTCCAAACTTCTACATATTCTGCTAATAGAAAAGATTTTTTCATTCTTAACAGAAAAAATTCTATCAGAAAAGTATTTTTTTAAAATACCTTTATAATTTGGCAATTTCTTGATATCTTCCTCTCTGACCGAAAGTTTACCAAACTGTTTGATATAACAGATTATTATCAATGTTTTTACCATATCTCCAAAAGCCGGATAATATAAGCCTGCTGCGATATCCTTTTTTAAAGATTCACTATCCTGAAGACCTATTCGTAAAATTTCTATACCTTTTGCTGAAAATTTTACAAATGCGTAAATAAGTCTTGAAAAAACATCCTCATAACCAAGCGGAATAAACTCTTTGCTATCATAAAGATTTTTTAGCATTGTATTATTCAGGACAACAGTAGGGTAAATTCTTACCCCGTTAACTTTTTTTTCAGCAATTGTATCGACGGTGAATTTGAAATCATCCCAGTTTTCTCCATACATCCCTACCATTATTTGAGCTACAACGTTAAACCCGGCAGTATGCAATTTATCAATCCACTCAATAGTTGTCGAAGCACTATAGGGCCTATTATTTTTAACCAAAACCTCATCAGATAGCGACTGTACGCCAAGCTCTATTGTTTTAACATAATTTTTCTTGAATTCATCAATCATTTCATCTTTTAAACAATCCGGACGTGTGGAAAATCTAAGAGTTTTAAAGCCTTTTTCCTTTGCAATATTATAAAGTAAATTTCTCGTACTTTCAGAGAGACAGGAAAAGCTGCCACCAAAGTAAGAAATCTCATCCCAGTCAGAGCAAATATTAAAGTGAAACTCTATCTGTTTTAAAACATCATTCTTCAAATTATCAATTTTTTGACCGGAAATTATATTCTGATTGCAGTAAACACATTTGCTTTTACAGCCAGAAAATGGGATAAAAACCGGAAGAATCTTCGGCATTTATTTCTGCAAATAATACAGTGCCTTTTTAGCGGCATCCTGCTCTGCCTTTTTCTTACTTTTACCTTTACCCATAGCAATAGATTTACCATTTATAATTACTTCAACTACAAAGACTTTATCATGCTCAGGACCACTTTCAGAAACTATTCTGTACTCTGGCAACTGTTCAAAGTTTTTTTGAGTCAACTTTTGTAGCTCCGTCTTCCCATCAATAAATCTGTTGCCATCTATAGTTTCATCAATTCTATCTGACGACAAGTTTATTACAACGCTTCTTGCACAGTTATAGCCACCATCGATATAAAGGGCAGCCACAAGAGATTCAAAAATATCACATAGTAAAGAGCTTTTATCCTTCCCTCCGCTTTGCTCCTCACCTTTTCCAAGTCTTACAAAATCTCCCAGCTTAATCTCTTTTGCCATCTCACTGAGAAACTGTTCACTGACAAAATATCCACGATACTTGGAAAGGATACCTTCATCAAACTGCTTATATTTGGCAACAAGATATTCCGTAACTATCAGCTGTAGGACTGCATCACCCAAAAACTCAAGCCTTTCGTAATTACGGCTTAGCTTGTGCTCATGAGAATACGATTTGTGTGTTAAAGCTTCCAAAAGAAGCCCCTTATCACTAAATTTATAGTCTAGGAGCTCCTCCAAAAAACTATAATCATTCATATTTTTTCACTATTATTGAAGCATTTGTCCCCCCAAATCCAAGAGAATTGGAAAGACCTACTTTTATCTCCTTTTTAATCATTTTATTTGGCACATAGTTAAGGTCACAGCCATCATCCGGCTCGTCTAAGTTTATTGTAGGAGGAATCTCCCCATTATATATTGCAAGAGCCGTATATGCTGCCTCAACGCTTCCTGCTGCTCCTAACATGTGACCTGTCATAGACTTTGTAGAGCTGACAAGCAATTTATAGGCATGTTCGCCAAATACCTTTTTAATTGCTCTTGTTTCAATAATATCATTGTATGGTGTAGAAGTACCATGGGCATTTATATAGTCAACATCTTCAGGCTTCAACCCGGCATCATTGATTGCCATGAGCATACATCTTTTTGCGCCATCACCTGTTTCATCAGGAGCGGTTATGTGGTATGCATCACCTGTCAACCCATACCCAACAACTTCGGCATATATTTTTGCACCTCTGCTCTTTGCATGCTCAAGCTCCTCAAGAATCATTATACCTGCACCTTCACCCATTACAAATCCATCCCTGTCTTTGTCAAAAGGTCTGCTCGCTTTTTCAGGCTCTTCATTTCTTCTTGAAAGTGCTTTCATATTTGCAAAGCCTCCAAGCGCAAGAGGTGTAATAGCACTCTCACTGCCGCCTGCAAACATTAAATCGGCATCGCCTCTTTGAATTATTTTGAAGGCATCTCCAAGTGCATGGGTGCCTGTAGCACATGCTGTAACCACGCTACTGTTTGGACCTTTCAAACCATATCTTATAGATATCGCACCACTACCCATATTAATGATTGCTGAAGGAATAAAGAATGGTGAAATTCTCCTGTTACCTTTTTCCACATAAACAGTATGGGTATCCTCAATTGTTTTAAAACCACCAATACCTGACCCTACAATCACCCCTGCTCTGTTTGAGTCGATTTTGGAAAAGTCAATATTTGAATCCCTAACTGCAAGTTCCGCAGCAACAAGTGCAAAAACTATAAAATCGTCAAATTTTTTTGCCTCTTTTTTATCTACATACTCATTTAGATCAAATTCTTTTATTTCACCTGCTATGTGAACTGGGAATTCCGAAGTATCAAACTTTGTAATTGTTCCAATACCGCTCTTACCATTTCTTATGCTTTCCCAGTTTTCATCGATTCCCGCTCCAATGGGTGTCAGTAACCCTATGCCGGTTATTACAACTCTTCTCTTCACTAAGTCCTCCAAATTATTTTAGAGGGCATTTAGCCCTCCAAAAAATTAGCCAACGTGTTTTTTAATGTGTTCTATTGCATCGGCAACGGTTTTGATTTTTTCAGCTTCCTCATCAGGAATCTCAAGGTCAAATTCCTCTTCGAAAGCCATGATAAGTTCAACTGTGTCAAGAGAGTCAGCACCAAGGTCATCTATAAATGAAGCCTCAGGTTTAACCTCTTCAACATCAATACTTAACTGCTCTGCAATAATCTCTTTTACTCTCTTTTCAATATCTGCCATTTCTTCCTCCTAGTCTTCTTCTTAATTTATTTAATTGAAAAACATGCCGCCATTCACATGAATTGTCTGACCTGTAATATAGTCAGAATCACTTGAAGCTAAAAACAAAACAGCTCTTGATACATCTTCAACCTTACCAAAATAACCAAGAGGTATTCTGTTTAACATCTCTTTTTTTACATCTTCTGCAAGCTCAGTAGTCATATCGGTATCAATAAAACCAGGAGCAACAGCGTTTACTCTCACCCCTCTTGACGACAGCTCCAATGCCAAAGATTTTGTAAGCCCGGTTATGCCACTTTTACTTGAAACATAGTTAGCCTGCCCGATATTACCTATAAAGCCAACCACACTTGAAACATTTATAATTTTTCCATACCTGTTTTTCATCATATCTCTTGCTGCTGCTTTACAACACAAAAAAGTACCTTTTAAATTAATATCTATAACATCATCAAAATCCTTCTCGCTCATCCTCATAAAAAGTCCATCACGAGTGATACCTGCGTTATTCACAAGAATCTCTACTGGGCCAAACTCTGCCTTGATAGCCTTGAACATGGACATAACTTCTTCTTCTATGGCAACATTTGCTTTAAAAGCCTTTGCTATGCCACCCTCTTTTGTAATATATTCGACAACTTCAAGAGCTTTGCCCTCATTTGACGAATAATTTACGCAGACCTTAGCCCCAAGCTTTCCAAAATCGATGGCAATTTGCCTTCCTATACCACGGGAAGCTCCCGTCACAAGAACTATTTTATCTTTAAACATTTAACTCTCCAGTTTATTTAAATCTTCAACGGTAGAAATGTTAAAGACGCTAACATTCTTATTAATTTTTTTCACAAGTCCGGTCAAAACAGAACCAGCTCCTACTTCTACAAATGTATCTACACCATCTTCTATCATATTTTCAATAAGTCTTGTCCACCTAACAGCTCCAGAAACCTGTCTTATCAGTGCATCCTTAATAACTTCCATTTTATTTTCTTTCTCAGCATCAACATTATTATAAACAGGCACATCTATATCTTTTATACAAACAGTTTCAAGATAATCTCTCATCTTCTCCTGAGCAGGTTTCATTAATGAGCAGTGAAAAGGTGCACTTACAGGAAGTTTTACAGCTCTTTTTGCTCCGGTTTCTTTTATCTTAGAAATAAATTCATCAACAGCACCTGCATGACCTGCCACAACAAGCTGCCCATCACAGTTATAATTGGCTGGCTCCACTACTTTTTCGTCCACTGATATGGCTCTACAAAGATTCTCAATCTTATCAACATCTCCACCAAGAACAGCTGCCATAGCCCCCACACCAACAGGGACAGCTTCCTGCATAAATTTTCCTCTATTATGAACGGCTCTCACGGCATCCTCAAAACTAATACTTCCCGCTGCTACAAGTGCAGTGTATTCACCCAAAGAATGCCCTGCAAAAGCCACAGGATTAAGTTTATCCTTTATCACTTCCCATATAGCTATACTACCTGTTAGCAATGCCGGCTGAGTATTGTAAGTAATTTTCAATTCCTCTTCCGGACCTTCAAACATTATCTTTTTCAAGTCGTACTCAAGAGCAGTATTTGCCCTATCAATTATATATTTAGATTTATCAAACTTCTCATAAAAATCCTTTGCCATACCAACGTATTGTGACCCCTGTCCCGGAAATATTACAGCCAATTTCATAAATCACCTAAAAAGTAAAAAATGTTGAGGCCCATGTCAGCCCGCCGCCAAATGCAGCAGAAACAACATTGTCCCCTCTTTTTATTTTATTTGACTTCACACACAAATCCAAAGCAGTGGGTATTGATGCAGCAGATGTATTACCATATTTATCTAAAGTTATTATAACCTTATCATGATCAAGATTAAGTCTCTTGGCAGCAGCATCTATAATCCTCACATTAGCCTGATGAGGGATAAAAAAGTCTATATCGTTAAAAGATAAACCACTTTTCTCTACAGCCTCAACAGCTATTTCTGCCATAGACCTCACTGCAATCTTAAATACTTCATTCCCTTTCATAGTAAAAAGGTTTGACTCTATATCAAAACTATCTCGTTCATAAAGAGCATTGCTACCACCTGCTTTACAAGTTAAGATTTCGGCATATTCACCATCAGCCTGCATACAAATAGAGCGTATGCCCGGCTCATCACTTTTTGACAACACAACGGCACCAGCACCGTCACCCAATAATATACAAGTATTTCTATCTTCCCAATTTATTATAGAGCTTAATCTTTCGGCACCTACTACCAAAATGTTTTTACCCAAATTATTCTTTATTAAAGAATCTGCTATTCCTAATGCATAAATAAAACCAGAACAGGCAGCATTAATATCAAAAGAATAAGGAGTTTTGACTCCAAGTTTTGAAGCAAGAACACACGCGGCAGAAGGGATTAGATAATCCGGAGTGCATGTTGCAAGTATTACACCATCAATATCACTAATTGAAATACCTGCTGACTTAATCGCCTCGATAGAAGCATTATAGGCCATATCACTTGTGGTTTCACCCTCGGAAATTCTTCTTTCTTTAATCCCCGTTCTTGATGTAATCCATTCATCAGAGGTATCCACAAACTTTTCCAATTCAGCATTTGTAAGGACCTTTTCAGGAAAATAAGATCCCGTACCGGTAATTCTAGAGTAGACCATAAACACCTTCTTACTTAATCGTCTTCGGTTTTATTAAGCTTTTTTAATTTTTCTTTGATATTGTTCCAGAAACTTTCACCTTTGTCAACTTTCATTGCTGAATAGCCATCTCTAATATTTTTTTCAATAACAGCAGTAAGTTTTTGCTCGGCAAGTTCATGAGCAACCCTAATTCCATTCTTAACGGCGTTTGAATTTGAGCTACCATGACCTATAATAACCACACCGTTTACCCCAAGAAGGGGTGCACCACCGTATTCTGTATAATCGGCATGTTTTTTTATTCTATCAAAAGCTCCTTTTGCCAGGAGCGCACCTATTTTGGAAACAAAATTCCTTGTCAACTCCTCTTTTAAAAGTTTTGAAATGTATCCTGCAGCAGATTCGCTTGCCTTTAAAGCAATGTTGCCAGCAAAACCATCGCACACAATTACATCACAAACACCTTTAAAAATCTCCTTACCTTCAACATTTCCTCTAAAATTTATACCTTCAGAATTTTGTAAAAGTTTGAAAACTGATTTTGTAAGCTCATTCCCTTTTACGTCTTCTTCACCGATACTAAGCAATTTTACAGTCGGGTCATCAATATTAAGTACTATTTTTGCATAAGCAGAACCCATAATTGCAAACTGGAGAAAATGTATCGGTTTGCAATCCACATTTGCCCCAACATCGAGCATTACAGTATGCCCTTTCATTGTAGGAAGGACTGCCCCTATTGCCGGCCTATCGACCCCCTCAATAGTTCGTAAAAAAAGTTTGGAGATAGCCATAATGGCGCCGGTGTTGCCGGCACTGAAAAAACCTGAGGCTTCCCCATTTTTAAGCATCTTTAACGCTATGTGAATGGATGAGTTTCTCTTTCCTCTGACTACCTGCGAAGGGCTGTCTTCCATGGTCACAGCCTCTTCAGTATGAACAACAAATATCTTGTCCCTATCTGATTTTGAGTATTTAGACAACTCTTTATTTATAAGCCTTTCATCACCTACGAGTACAATATTGTACCCGTACTGCCTTATGGATTCAACGGCTCCGCTAATCACTTCAGTGGGGGCAAAATCGCCCCCCATTGCATCAACAACAATTCTCATTCAGATTAAATTTCTTCTGTTTTTAAAACTTGTTTTTTAGAATAGTGTCCACATGATGGGCAAACCCTGTGAGTAAGCTTCAACTCACCACAATTATCACATTTTGCAAACCCCATCACTGTAGCCTTGATATGGCTTCTTCTTGCGCCTCTTTTTGATCTTGAACTTTTTCCCTTTGGATTTGGCATATTATCTCTCCTTTATTATATGTAACTTATTTTTGCTTCTTCTGCATCAGGTCAGCCAACGCTTTCCATCTATCATCAATATCTTCTTTGCATTCACAACTTTCAATGTTTAAATTTGCACCACACCCTGAACAAATACCCTTGCAATCTTCACCGCACACCCTTTTTACAGGCCTCAGCAAAACCGACTCTTGCATAACTATATGCTCAAGGTCAATAATATTTTCCTCGACAATATAAAAACCAACGTCTTCGTCACTAAGCTCAACCTCTTTTTCCTCATCATTATTCTTGCTTTTTACAATCTCAAGGGTAATTCTCTCGTCAAAAGACTCTTCAAACCTCTCAAGACACCTATCACATATATCACTTATTTTAATCTTTAAAGTTGAATCCAACAGGTAACCATCCCCTGCAGGGTATATAACACCTTCAAAAGACTCAACAACATAATCTGTATCATCAACACTAAATCTCTTTTCAAAACTAAATTTCTTACCCTCTTCAGGGATCTGTTCAAAGTAAATACGCATTAATCCACCTTAGAAAAAAGTGCGAAGCACTATAATTAAATGTACAGTAATTGTCAATAACGGATTTTTTGAATAAAGGCAACTTTTTTGTTGACTTAGGCATCTAATGCTGTTATATGACTTCTTCCCTAAGATTGTGCTTAAATTGGAGGTCGAAAATGTTTGCGATAGTAAAAACCGGCGGGAAACAGTTTACTGTTAAACCTGGCGATATTATTAAGGTAGAGAAGTTAGAAGCAGAAAAAGGTGCTGCTGTTAACTTTAGTGATGTACTTGCTGTTTCAAAAGATGGTGAACTTGTGCTTGGAAATCCTGTTGTTGAAGGTGCTTTGGTAGAGGCTGAAGTAATCGAACAAACAAGAGGGGAAAAGATAATTGTTTTCAAGAGAAAAAGAAGAAAAGATTATAAAAAGAAACAGGGGCACAGACAGTATCTTACAAAAGTTAGAATAAAAGATATTAAAGTTGGTTAGGAGGATATAAATGGCTCATAAGAAAGCTGGTGGTAGTACCAGAAACGGTAGAGACAGTAATAGTAAACGACTTGGTGTAAAAAGATTTGAGGGACAAGTTGTTAAAGCCGGTAATATCCTTGTAAGGCAAAGAGGAACAAAATTTAAACCTGGCGTAAATGTAGGCTGTGGAAAAGATTACACACTATTTGCACTTACAGATGGGCTTGTAAAATTTGAAGATAAAGGCAGAAAGGGTAAATTTATATCTGTTTACACTGAAGCTGCTAATTAATAGTTTAAATTAATCTAAAATTTGAAAACCCCTCTTTTCAAAGAGGGGTTTTTTGTTATAGTAGGAAGTATGAAATTTATCGATGAAATTAAAATCAAAGTAAAAGGTGGAGATGGCGGGAACGGTTGTGTTAGTTTTCGTAGAGAAAAGTATGTCCCCCGCGGCGGTCCGGATGGCGGGCATGGAGGCAACGGAGGAAATATAATTTTTGAAGGGGATAAATCAAAACACACCCTTTTTGACCTGAACTATCTTCATATTTACAAAGCAGAAAGAGGCGAACACGGTAGAGGAAAAGATCAAAACGGCAAAAATGGTCAAGACCTCATTATCAAAGTACCACTTGGCACTTTAATAAAAAATATGGAAACTGATGAAATCCTCGCTGATATTACACTCGACGGCCAGAGAGAAATTATTGCCAAAGGTGGAAGAGGCGGCAGGGGAAATATGGCATTTGTTACCCCAACTCAAAGAGCACCGAGATATGCTGAAGACGGTGAAAAAGGTGAGGAACTTTCACTTATTTTAGAATTAAAACTTATTGCCGACGTTGGTATTATAGGGTTTCCTAATGCCGGTAAATCAACTTTTATTTCAGTAGTTTCAGCTGCAAAACCAAAAGTAGCTGATTACCCATTTACTACGCTTCATCCGAATCTTGGAGTTGTAAGAGGCAAGAAATTACATTCATTTGTGGTGGCTGATATGCCGGGGCTTATTGAAGGTGCGCATGAAGGGGTAGGACTTGGAATAAGATTTTTAAAACATATGGAAAGAACTAAGCTACTTGTCCACTTTGTTGACTCATCTGACGAACAGTCTATGATTGAGAGATACAAAATAATACGAAATGAAATTAAAAAATATTCTATGGAACTTTTCCAAAAAAAAGAGGTCATTGTTGCTACTAAAATTGATGCCGTCAACGAGGAAAACCTTAAAGAGTTTAAGAAATTTATCAAAGATAACAAGTTAGATAACAATTATGTGGAAATATCTTCGATAACTCGTAAACACACTGATAATCTTATTGCATTAATCGAGGAAAATATTATAAATTTCAATAATGAAGAGACTGTCTGAGTTTTTCGATAATACTTTTTCTAAAAATGTAAATACTATTATTGAACTAAATAGTCTGTGGAAAAAGATTGTTGGTGAGCAGATATCAAAAATAACGTTACCTGTAAGACTTAACAAAAAAATATTAAATGTCATGGTGTTTGACCCGATGTGGCAACATGAGCTAAGTTTTTTTAAAGATGATATTTTAGAGAAGATTCCTGAAAAATTTGGCATAATGGACATAAAATTCTTTGTACAGTATAAGAAGTTTGAAAAAGAAGAAAAATCTTTTAGAGAGCTAACTGATAAAGAAAACAAGATAATAGAAAGGATTGTAAACAGCATTGAAGACAATGAACTAAAAGAAAAAATAAAAAATACACTGACTGCATATTTTAAGAATTATTCTTATGAAGAAAGCTTATTTCTTGAATAATTCTAATTTAGCTATATACTGTTTAAAGTGGAGGTAAATAATGATTCTTGAAATAAAAACTTTTCCTGACGAAGTTTTAAGGAAAAAAAGTACGCCTGTAAAAGAAATTGATGATAAGATTAAAAAACTCCTTGATGATATGGCAGAGACTATGTATGAAGCACCTGGGATTGGTCTTGCTGCACCTCAGGTTGGAGTTAATAAAAGAGTTATAGTGATAGACATAACCGGGCCTGAAGAAAGAAGTGGGCTTTTAAAAATAGTCAACCCTGAAATTATACATATGGAAGGGGAATGCGAAGGTGAAGAAGGGTGCTTGAGTGTGCCTCAAGAATATGCTGACGTTAAAAGAGCTGAAAAAATTACTGTAAAATTTCTTGATGCGGATGGTAGAGAGCAGATATTGGAAGCAGACGGATTACTTGCAAGGGCATTTCAACATGAAATCGACCACCTTGACGGCGTGCTTTTTATAGATAAAATAAGTCCTTTAAAGCGTGAATTTATAAAAAAGCGAATAAAGAAAAAATTAAAGATGCAAAATAGTTAATAAATTGGAGGAGATATGAAATTTAACATAATTGATAAAAATTCTTTTGCAGCCTGTGAAGCTGTATTCTTAACTGTTATAGATAACTTTGAGATAATAAACAAATATTTTAACAAAAAAGATTGCGAAACAATCAAAACTCTACTTTCAGATGAACTCTTATCAAACGACGAACCTAAGATAAAAGAAATAATTTTGACCAAAAATAAACGTCCTATAAAGCTTGTTTTAGGCACTCTACCCAAGCTTTTTGAAGTCCAAGATCTTTTGAAATTAGGGTTTCTGTACGGCGAATATATAAAATCAAACAAAATGAATACATCTTCTTTTGTTATGATTGAAGATACTCTTGGCAAGAAAAACTATACAGAATTTACAAAACTTCTTCTCGAAGGGACGGGGTACGGTTTATATAGCTTTAACACTTATAAATCAAAACCTGAATTTGAATATAAAAACGTCCAAATCAATATTTATACGAGAATTAAAAGGGATAACGAAGAAATATCATCAATGCTAAATGAAGTAGAAAAAATAATTAGCTCTATCTATGTTGCGAGAGACTTAATAAATACGCCGGCAAATGAGCTCACCCCTGAAATATTTTGCCAGGTAGCTCAAAAGCTAAATTTAGATAAGTGTACAATAACAATAATTAAAGATGAAGATTTAAAAAAAGAAGGTCTGAACCTTATATATACCGTAGGTGCAGGGAGTAAAAACAGACCTGCACTCCTTAAGATATACTACAAGGGCAACTCAAAAAGTAATAACCACATTGCAATAGTTGGCAAAGGTGTTACTTTTGACTCTGGCGGTACAAACCTTAAGCCTACAGGACATATTGAAACCATGAAAACAGATATGGCAGGAGCTGCCACTGCTCTTGGAATAGCCAAACTTTTAAATGAACTTAATAAAAAGATCAACGTAAGTTTTTATATCCCTCTTGTTGAGAATACCATCGGCTATTCTGCATACAGACCGGGGGATATAATAAAGTCTAAATCAGGTAAGACTGTGGAAGTGTTAAATACTGATGCGGAAGGTAGACTTATTTTGGCCGATGCATTGAGTGTAGCTGTTGAAGAAAAACCTGACACAATTATTGACCTTGCTACATTAACGGGAGCTTGTGTTGTAGCTTTGGGAAGTCATTGTGCGGCTTTTTTTGCAAACGATGATGAGCTTGCAGAAAGTATAATGGAATCATCGGAATATACAGGTGAAGATGTCTGGATGCTACCCCTTTATAAAGATTATAAAAAAAGAATAAAAAGTAAAATAGCTGATTTACAAAATATCTCTACCAGAAAGGGTGAAGCAGGGACAATTATTGGAGCTCTGTTTTTAAATGAATTTGTTGAAAATACTCCATGGGTTCACCTTGATATTGCTGGTACTGCATTTATTGAAGAAAAGCATCCTTTTTATGGTGAAGGTGCTTCCGGGTTTGGTATCAGACTACTTTATGATTTTTTGGATAACATTAATTAAATAAATATGGTGGCTGATTAGCCCCTGTGTATAATTTCACATGAGCCTTTATCAGCCACGTCCACTTTTCTGTCATACTTATGTCAAAAACGATTTTTTACATCCCACCTGTTTACATAGTTCTAAATTTGGATGTTGATTTTTAATTGATTTTGACCGTTTATAAGTAAAATCTTGTAAATTGAACAGGGAGCAGTGAATGGTGATTCTTTATAAGGAATAAATTGTGTAAACATAAGCTATAAAGGTTATAAGGGTTTAAAGATTTCAGAGGCTTAACACTTAATACTCAACACTTATAACTAAAGTATAGAGTAGAAAAAACTCAGGGGTGATGGCAGAAAACTCTGTTATTGATTTTTTCAATAA
This sequence comes from Deferrivibrio essentukiensis, assembly GCF_020480685.1. Taxonomy (NCBI): domain Bacteria; kingdom Pseudomonadati; phylum Deferribacterota; class Deferribacteres; order Deferribacterales; family Deferrivibrionaceae; genus Deferrivibrio; species Deferrivibrio essentukiensis. The sequence goes on along the minus strand of NZ_JAJAFU010000014.1, from coordinate 30,835 downwards.
TCTATTATATCCTCATTCAAAAGGGGGCGCTTATGGATTTTAAACAAATTGAAGCCTTTGTATATGTAGCAAAGTATAAATCTTTCTCAAAAGCGGCGGAAAAATTACTATTAAGCCAGCCTACAATCTCAACCCATATAAACACTCTTGAAGAAGAGCTCAACGTGAAACTTTTTGACAGGCTTTCAAAAGAGGTTGTTTTGACTGAAGTAGGACAGGTTTTATTCCCCTATGCGGTCGATATGATGGACTTGAGGGAAAGATCTCATGAAGCTGTTAAAGAATTTTTAAATGAAGTAAGTGGAAGCCTTAGGATTGGCTCAAGCACAATTATATCCGAAATAGTAATACCTAAGATATTGAGTGAATTTAAAAAAGAATTTCCAAAGACATACTATACTTTCGATGTTGGAAACTCTCATACTATGGTTCAAAGGGTTGCTGACGGGGTATTGGATCTTGCCCTTGTCACAAGAAAAATACCTAAAAAAGATTTGGAATATAAATTATTTATAAAAGATAAAATAGTACTTGGTGTCTACCAAGGGCACCCTTTCTACACAAGGGATAGTATATTTTTAGACGAAATTATGGGCGAGCCTTTCATTGTAAGAGATATAGGTTCAGGAACAAGAGCAGCAGTGGAATTAGCTCTAAAACAAAAAGGGTATGACTTTGACAGTCTGAATTCTGTAGCCACATTCAGAACAACACATGCGGTAATTCAAGGGATAAAAAGTAAATTAGGTATCGGCTTTATGAGTGAAATGGCTATACAAAAAGAGATTTGTTCAAATGAAATAAAAGGGATAACCATAACCGACCTTATGGTAGAAAAGGATATTTTCCTCGTATACAGTAAGAAAAAATCTAATAAAAAACTACTTAAGCAATTTATTGATTTTGCATTAAAAGATAAAAATTAATGGGAGTTAAAGGACAATTAACAATAGATGAAATTTTAGAAAAAGACCTTGATAATTTTAGCCTTATTGATGTCAGATCTCCCGGAGAGTTCTTGGAAGACCACATTCCAAACGCAATAAATATACCTTTGTTGGATAATGAGGAAAGGAAAGAGATTGGGATAATTTACAAAAATGAAGGGCCTGATAAGGCTAAGCTTAGAGGAGTAGAGATTGTCTCACCAAAACTTCCAGAATTTATAAAAACAATACATAAAGTGTATCAACTCAAAAAGCCTGTAGTCATTTACTGTTGGCGCGGAGGGCTTAGAAGTGAAGCTTCAGTTACATTCGCAAGACTTGCAGGCATTTCAGTATCAAAGCTTGTCGGCGGCTACAAGTCTTTTAGAAAATTTGTTTCAGAATATTTTATCAATATAGACGAAAACATTAAGTTTATTACACTCTTTGGCCCTACTTGTTCAGGAAAAACGGAAATTTTAAAATGTATCAGTCAAAAAGGGTATCCTGTGATAAATTTTGAAGAGTGTGCAAGGCATAAGGGCTCAGCCTTTGGACATATAGGGGAGGATGGCTACCCTTTTATAACACAAAAAAAGTTTGAATCAGAGATATTTTACAGTATGTATAACAATAAAAGTAATCTATATTTTGTGGAAGGTGAAAGTAAGAAAATAGGCAAAGTAACTATTCCAAACAGTCTATTTGATAAAATTAAAAGTGCATACAAAATCTATATTGATGCTGACATAAATTTTAGGGTAAATTTTGCTATAGAAACATACAAGCCTCAGCTGTACGAAAAGGAGATATTAAACTCACTGCAGAATATTAAAAGATATCTGGAAAAAAAGACATTTGAAAATTTGACAAGTTTTTTAAACCAGAAAAACTTTGAAGCCTTTACCAAAGAAATAATGATAAATTATTATGACCCACTTTATAAAAACGGTATTAAAGAAAATTTTGATTACCAAATAAAGCTTTCAAATATTGAGGGTACGGCAAATGAACTTATTAAACTTTATAAAGAAATTAATAATTTTCACTCTGTTGCTTAACTTTGTAGCATGTGCCACAAAGGTTCAAAAAACTCCGCCAAGAAGCGATTATGAAGGGGCAGTTTACGGCAGACCATATGTCATAAGAGGGGTGAAATATTACCCTTTGCAAAAAGTTAAAGAGTTTGAACAATATGGACTTGCTTCATGGTATGGTAAAGAGGAGCATGGTAAACTTACCGCAACAGGAGAAAAATTTAATATGTACGACCTCACTGCGGCACACAAAACACTACCATTAGGTTCGATGGTATTAGTTAAAAATCTTGAAAATGGTAAAGAGCTTGTTGTGAGAATTAACGACAGAGGCCCTTTTATCAAAGGTAGAATAATTGATTTGTCATATAAAGGTGCTGAAGAGCTTGGTTTTGCAGGAAAAGGGCTTGCAAAAGTAAAAATTGAGCTTCTAAGTGAAAATCCTAATAATTATGTTTATCACGGCAAATCAGTAGACCTTGATAAAGGGACTTTTTACATACAAGTCGGCTCATTTAAAAATTATAAAAATGCTTTAAGATCAAAGAATAACTTTGATTCTGCCGTAATAAGAAAGGCTTTTGTTAATAATGATAACTTTTATAGAGTTTGGGTAGGAAGTTTCAACAGCAGAAAAAAAGCTGAGGATACCTTAAGAACATTATCTTACAAGTACCCTCAAGCATTTATTGTGGCTGATTAAAGACTTTTAAACCAGTCGCAAAGTCTTTCTGTTGCAATTATAACTTTTTCACAATTTTTTTCTAAAAATTCTATATCAAGCTCTTTATCCTTAGCCAATACTTCTACGGAAGCTATCGCCTTTGCCCCGTCAAAGTCAACATAGGCAAGCCTTGCAGTATATTCTTCAGATGGTCTGCCAAAAGCAGAGCCCGGTAATATTGCTACACCTGTGTCTTCAAGAATTTGCGAACACATCTGACTGCTATTTAAAATAGATCTACTTTTTAATTTGTCCGCAAAGTTTTTAAAACTTGGAAACATATAGAAAGCACCCTCAGGCTTATCTACAGATATCCCTGTACTTATAAACTTTTCATGCATATAACTCCCGATAGCTTTTAAAATTCTCCTTGAATTCCAAAGATATCTTTCTATTTCTATACCACCCTGAAATGCTCTCACAGCAGCATATTGAATAGGAGCAGAAGTTGAAGTAAATGTCTCACTTGCAACAACGGCCATAGCATCAAGAAGCCATCTTAAATTTTTAGGAAAAGCAAATGTGCCAAGTCTCCAACCTCCGGCACCACACCATTTGCTCAAACCTGTACTAATTATAGTGCCTTCTGGATAATACTTTGCAATTGAGTAATGATTCCCATCATGGTGAGTCTCACCGTAAATTTCATCAGATAAAACAATAATGCCATATTTTCTTGCAACCTCAGCAATAGATTTGAGTTCATCTTTAGTATATGTCAAACCAGTAGGGTTATTTGGATAGTTTAGTATCAATATTCTTGGTTTTGTAGCATCACTACTGCAAAACTTATCCAACTCTTCAGCAGTTAAAAGCCATTTATTATCTTCAGAAGTCTTAAGCCAATAAACATGCCTTCCAATAATTTCAGCTTGAGGAGCATAAGATACCCAACTTGGAGTAGGGATAAGCAAATCCCCATAATACACAAGCTGTATTATAAACATTAGCTCTTTCGAGCCCGGCCCTACAATTATATCATCCCCTGAGAAAGTTAGATTATGAGCGTTATTTAAATAGTTTGCGATAGCTTCTCTTAAGGGCTGATACCCTCTCACAGGAAGATAATCTTTTTGGTGTGCATTATTTCTCAGCTCGTTTACAACAACCTGAGGAACGGGAAATGGCGATTGACCCAGTCCAAATTTGTAAATCTGTTTCCCTTCTGCCAAGAGTTTATTACTCTTTTCATTAATATCAAGAGTTGCCGATACAGGCAAACCTCTTACATTTAAATTAAGATTGATGTTTGATAGCCCCATTGTAATCTCCTTTTAAATTGTCGATTGTCGACATTTACTTATTTTGAGAAAAAAGTCAATGATAAATAGTGTCAGTTATTTAATTTTGTTAAAATCAGTCAAATGAAAGCAAGCATTTATTTTTGATTAAAGAGATAAAGATATTCTCCATAACCCTCTTTTTCCATATCTTCAACCGGAATAAATCTTAAAGATGCGGAATTTATGCAATATCTAAGTCCTGTCGGCTTTGGCCCGTCAGTAAAAACATGCCCCAAATGAGAATCGGCTTTTTTACTCCTAACTTCATTTCTTACCATAAAAAAGCTTATATCTTCTTTTGTATAGACCGCATCATCAGTAATAGGCTTAGTAAAACTCGGCCAGCCTGTGCCTGAGTCAAACTTATCGGTTGAGCTAAAAAGGGGCTCACCTGAAACTACGTCAACATAAATACCGGCTTTTTTATTGTTCCAATATTCATTTTTAAATGCAGGCTCAGTGCTATTTTCCTGTGTCACCTTATATTGCAATGGGGTCAATCTCTTTTTAAGCTCTTCTTTTTTCTCTTTGTCATTTTTCCACACTTTATTTAAATATGTCATCCTACCTGAATTAAGTTTATACATTTTGTAGTTGAATTTATCTTTTTTATAATAATCCTGGTGATAATCTTCAGCTTTATAAAACTTTTTCGCTTCAAGTATCTGGGTTGCTATCGGTTTGTCAAATCTACCTGAATTTGCAATTCTGTTCTTTGATTCTTTTGCAAGTCTTTTTTGAGTATCGTTATGATAAAATATTGCAGTATGATATTGACTACCTCTGTCTACAAATTGACCGCCGTCATCCGTAGGGTCTACATTTTGCCAAAATACATTCAATAGGTCTTCATAACTAACCTTTAGAGGATCATATGTAACTTCGACTGCCTCAAAATGACCGGTGTATCCACTTGACACATCTCTATATGTAGGATTTTCAACATGCCCACCCGTATAACCTGAAACTGCTTCTATTACTCCATCAATTTTTTCAAATGCCTCTTCAATACACCAAAAACAACCACCTGCAAAAGTAGCCTTCTCATAAACCTTAGCCATAGATAACCCCGAAAACATAAAAATTGTTATTATTATAAATATAAATTTTCTCATAAGTCAAAGATAGATGATATTTGGAAAAGTTCAAGGAGTATTTGAATTATTCTAATTATATCTAAAATGCTTTGCCCTCCATTTTAGAGGGCAAAAGCTGTTATAATATATATCTACTCAAATCCTGATTTTCAATAATATTGGAAAGTTTATTATTAACATAATCCCTATTAACCACCACAATTTTCTCATCTGTATCAGGAGCTTCAAATGAAATCTCTTCTAAGACCCTTTCAATAATAGTATGGAGTCTTCTTGCTCCAATATTTTCATTTGTTTTATTTACTTCAGCAGCAATTGAAGCCATCTCTTCTATTCCATCATCGGTAAACTGAATTTGAATGCCATCAGCTTTCAAAAGCTCAGTGTATTGTTTTGTAAGAGAATTTTCAGGCTCTTTTAATATCCTTATAAAATCTTCTTTTGACAAAGACTCAAGCTCTACCCTTATTGGAAATCTGCCTTGCAACTCCGGTATTAAATCAGAAGGTTTTGAAACATGAAAAGCACCAGCTGCAATAAATAAAATATGGTCGGTTTTCACCATTCCATATTTAGTCATCACTGTTGAGCCTTCAATTATAGGAAGCAAATCCCTTTGCACACCCTCTCTTGAAACATCTACACCTCGGCTGCCAGAGTCTTTAGAGCAGATTTTATCAATTTCATCCAAAAAGATAATCCCTGAATGTTCTGCCCTCTTTAGTGCTTCCTTTTTGACTTCATCCATATCTATAAGCCTATTGGCTTCTTGCTGCACTAAAATAGTCTTTGCTTCCTTGACTTTCATCTTTCTTCTTTTTTTCTTTTGAGGCATGATATTTTTAAACATTTCCTGTAGACTTGAACCAAAATCTTCCATCCCTACATTTGTCAACACCTCAATCTGAGGCCCTAACTCATCCACGTCTATTTCCACCTCTCTGTCATCAAGAGTTCCTATTTCAAGCATCTTTCTAAATTTTTCCCTGGTTTCTGATTCATTTTTTTCTTCTGCAAAGCCTGTTGGTCTTGGCAAAAGAATATCAAGGAGTCTTTCCTGAGCTTGTCTTTCAGCCTTTTCTTGTACTCTCTGTTTCATCTCTTGCTTTACCATATTGATAGAAATCTCTACTAAATCTCTTATCATGGACTCCACATCACGTCCGACATATCCCACTTCAGTAAATTTGCTGGCTTCAATTTTTAAAAATGGGGATTTTGTAAGTTTTGCCAACCTTCTTGCTATCTCTGTTTTCCCCACACCTGTAGGCCCAATCATAATTATATTTTTAGGAGAAATCTCTTCCTGCAATCCCTTGGGTAATTGCATCCTACGATATCTGTTTCTCAAAGCAACCGCTACGGCCTTTTTGGCATTTTTTTGACCTACAATGTATTTATCCAAAATATTTACAATCTGTTTGGGAGTTAAATTTTCCATTGAAAGTTCCATTACTCTATCACCTCTATTGTAAGTTGTGTATTTGTGTAAATACAAATATTCCCGGCAATTGTTAATGCTTTTTCCACAATGCTCTTTGAGTCTAAATCAGTATTTTCGACCAAAGCAAGTGCAGCAGCGTGAGCATATGGCCCCCCTGAGCCAATAGCAGCTATTCCATTAACAGGTTCTACCACATCCCCGTTACCTGTTAAAAGATACAAATTATCCTTATCAGCTACTATCATCATCGCCTCTAAATTTCTTAAGTATTTGTCAGTCCTCCAATCTTTTGCCAACTCAACAGCAGCACGCAAAAGCTGACCTGAATATTGCTCCAATTTCTTTTCAAATCTCTCCATAAGCGTAAATGCGTCAGCAGTTGACCCGGCAAATCCACATATGATACTACCATTCATCAGTTTTCTAATCTTCTTGGCATTTGGCTTTAACACAGTATGGCCAAATGTCACCTGCCCATCGGCTCCTATTGCAACCTTTGAATCGCGTTTTACCGCAAGTACGGTAGTCCCTTTAAACATTTAAACACCTCTTCTTTTTAAACAGAAGACAAATATAGCTATAAATATATTTTTTTCAAGTTGTTTGCCAATTTGGCATCATCCAATTTTATTAAGCTTTAAAAAGAAGTAAAAATATTTTACAAATTGGCTCTTTTACTAAGACTGAGTAAATCATCTACAAAAGCATATCATAGAATCATTAGTTTATCAAAAAACAGGAATATCTTTAAATAAAATTTACCTTCTTAGTCTTCATAGCCCTCATCATAATCTGAATACTGAGAAAATGGATTACCCTTCCTACTTACGACTATTTGTTTATTCTCAACAGTACTTACCTTTTTTATACCTTTAAAATCTATTAAAAAATGCCACATGTCACCATAATCAAATATCATTAACATCCTTTTATTTGGCTCATTAAAGACTTTTTTTATCTTTGCCTTTAAACCTTTACTATTGTTTGGGAAAAAATCAAAATCTCTTTCTTCGTAAATTTCGTTAGAATTTGTATAGCTTTTCCAATTATCATAAAATCCTATAAGATGATCTCGCGTAAATCCAAATGCTTCCAATATAATATCAGCTAGCTCAGATAAGGAATAATTTTCTGGTATTGAAATTTCTATAGTGGGCATTCCTCTAATTTTTGGGTAGTCAAAGTACCTATTTTGAACAACTCTAAATAAATAAACATTTTCCATAACTAATCACTCCTATTTAATAATTATATGATATACGCTTTTTATATATCTTTTTTTTATTTACAATATTTTTTTAAAGCAAAAGTATATTTTATACTCTTACCCTGCCCTGCGCAGGGCTTATTTCTTTTAAAAAGGACAGGCATTTATTTTATCGCTAATTACAGCCTGTTTTAAACAATAAGTCTGCTTGTAAAAAGGCAGACCGATATTTAAGATACAATAACTTTGTTTTTACCTGTTTCTTTTGCTTTATATAAATTTTCGTCAGCTTTTATTATTAATGACTCAATATTGCATTTTGAAAAATCCTTAATACTTGCACCACCTATACTACAGGTAACACTAAATCCTACAAATTTTACTAAATCTTTTTCTATAAATTTCCTTAACCTGTCTAAAACAACAAATATTTCATCATCCCCTGTACCAGGTAAAATTAAAAGAAATTCTTCACCACCAAACCTGCCAAATATATCATAAGACCTTTTATGTGTGTTTATGATATCCGCAAATTTTTTCAAGACAATATCTCCGGTAGGGTGACCATATGTATCATTGATTTTTTTAAAGTTATCGATATCAAAAATTCCAATAGATAGTGGTGATTTTAATCTTTTTGACTTTAAAATCTCTGTCTCAAGAGATTGCAATAAATACCTTCTGTTGTAAATATTTGTAAGCTCATCCTTAATGGAAAGCTCAGTTATTTTTGAGTGTGTTATACAGTTATCCACGACAATTGCAACTTGAGTCAGCAGGTTATTTACTAAATCAAGCTCCTCTTTGCTATGCAGTTTAATCGAACCTACAACCATTACCCCTAACAGACTATCTTTAATAGCAATAGGAAATGCTGCAATTTCTTTTGGCTTTATATTTGAAATCCCTGTATCCAGAAGGAAGTTATCCGGGGTGATATCAGTAATACAAAAATATGTTTTTGTTTTTGCTACCTCTCCCACAATTCCATCCCCCATTTTTACATCCTTTAATGAGGACTTATCGGCATTTTTTACAAAATAAGGTTCCAGTATGTCCTTGTCACGATTATAAAGGTAGACAACCGCAAGTTGTGAAGATGTATATTCTAATATTTTGTTTGTTGCTGTACTTAAAACTTCATCAACACTTAATGTAGAAGTAATAATTTGGTTTAGTTGGTTAAACCTGTTAAGAGTTGTGGTGTATTGATTAAGACTGATTGCCATGTCATTAATACTATTTGCAATATCTTCGAAGTCATCAAAAGTTTTGTAATTGAGTTTTACATCGAAATTTTTATTCCTGATTTCTTGAAGCGCTTTTTTAATTCCCCAGATAGGTCTTTTAGTATCATTATAAACCACTGCGCCTATAAAAATAATTATTATACTGCTGAAAAATATAACAATTTTTATTATTTTATTGAATTCAAAAATTAGAATGTTCAGTTTATTCATATTTGATGCAATACTTAATCCTCCAATCACTTTTTCAGATAAAGACTTCAAGGGAATTGAAGCTATAGCAATAGGTTCATTATCAATATTATAAATACCTTTTACTATTTTACCCATATTAAGCTCATTTATAAATTCTACAGGAAGGTTTAGATTTAAAAAGAAAATATTTTTGGGAGTTGAATTCGTTGCAACAATTTTATTGCTAAAGCTTAAAGCACTAAAAAGTGCTGTGTTGTATGTAAAAGTATTGTAGAGTTTATCCATTAAGTCTCTATTGTTATTTAAAACAGTCAAATTACCAATTAGATATTTTTTACCTTCAATAGTAAATGGTAAAATGGCAAGAAAAACCACAAGCTCATTATCTGATATATTTCCAAGCCTTATAAGCTCTTCTTCACTAAATATAGATTTGTCAAATGGGATAATTTCATAACTTTTCGAAAAAGAGTTAGATAAAGTTTGAGTCTCCAGGTCATTAAACATTCTTTCAAAGTTAAAATTTTTATTATTTGATGTAATTGTTTCTTTTGATAGATAATTGTAGATAAAAGATATATTAACCCCTTCCACCTCACTTGAAACCATAGAAAGCCTAGCAGAAAGTATCGGGTCATCTTTTTTTACCAATTCCAGAAAAGTAGGATTTTTTACTAAAAACTCAAAAATATGCCCAGGATAAAGTAATTCACTTTCAAATATTCTGTGTATAGAATTTATCTGGTTACCAACCTCATTTACGTACTCTTTAGTAAAATAGTCTTTAAATGAAACGTTTAAAAAATAATACATACCCGCTACCGGTATCATAAGTACAAAAAAGAAAGAAATGACAGTTTTTTGACCTATTGTTAACTTGATTCCTCTCCATAACCAGTTTAGCTCATGATAGAATTTTCTATTTTCCATATTTTCTACCTCTTTATTTCTTCACAGTAGTATATTAAAAAATGAACTTTTGTATAATTTTTTATTATCCAATTCATAAATCCTGACCATAAACGTGGATATTACTTATAAGTTAAAAGTTTCTACCATATTTACAGCTAAATAACTACCATTAATTCATACTATTTATATAGTATATGATTCTATTTCCTTAAACTCAACTTCAATTGTATATACATAGGACGGTTGAGTAATACCAAAATACCCTTCCTAAAATACCAGTAAAATCTACATATTTATCGACTATCAAGTCTTTCTTTAAGTTTTTTAGCAAACAATTTCCAATCTGTAGAAATTAAAGTATCTTCGTCAACCGGTTAGAACTAATATAAATGAAAATTTTGGTATCCTGAGTGGGTCTTTTCTTATTACATCTTTCGATCTTGCTTACAATCTTTCCAAGATAATAGATTTTATGAATAAAAATCTTACCCAACATCATCATAGGGTTGCATACATAGCTACGGCCATTGCTGCTGAATATGGTCTTAATCTGAGCAGAATCAAGAATACAACATTAGCTGCCCTTCTTCATGACATAGGGTTAATGGTAACAAGTGAAGTCAAAAACTTATCAACATTTGATATTGGAGATGATGGCAAATTATCCCACTCAAAAATCGGCTCATATTTATTAAAAGAGGTATCATTTTTTCAAGAACTATCAGATATAATAGAGAAACACCACTTTAAATATAAAGACTATCCTGACATAGAAGATGAGCCCTTAATGATTTTTCTTGCTGACAGGATTGATATCTTGCTTGACAGGAATAAGGCTTCTTATTACCAGAAGGATAAAATCTGTGACATTATTTCTTCGGAATCCGGCAAAATGTTTAAGCCCGAACATGTGGAAGCATTTCTCAAATTCAAAGACAAAGAGTATTTCTGGCTTGAACTCGATATGCCCAACAAAGATAAAATTTTAAGAAAATATATACAATATGACATTTATGAACTTAATATGAATAATATCTTGGAATTTACAAAATTTATCGGGCAATTGATAGACTTCAGGTGTTCATTTACCGCAACCCATTCTGCCAGGGTAGCAAACACTGCAGCCACCCTTTCAAGATATTGCGGATTTGATGAACAAAAACAAAAAGAAGTGGAAATTGCAGGCTATCTTCACGATATTGGAAAGCTTGGAATCGACCCTTACATAATAAACAAAAATGGTCCATTAACTATTGATGAAATGGCGGAAATGCGTAAACATACTTATTATACTTACTATATACTCACTTCACTGGAAATCTTTGATGATCTTAAATATATGGCAGCCTTTCATCATGAATACCTTGACGGCACGGGATATCCATTCCATTTAAAAGCAGACAGGCTTACCACAGGATGCAGATTGATGACTATTGCTGATATTTTTACAGCCCTTACCGAAGATAGACCATACAGAAAAGGGATGAAAATAGATAAAACCTTATCTATTCTTGAAACTTTTGCAAAAAATGGAAAAATAGATTGTAATATTTTAGATATCCTTAAAGAAAACATAGACGAGATACAATATATCAGCAAATCTCTTCACAATGAGGTTATTGCTAAGTACAATAATTTTAAAAATGTATTGATTTGAAAATACCTTTTGGCTTACTAATCTTCTTTTGTGGCAACATTTAGACTATCAGCTATGCATACATCCGGCAGATTGTTTTTATTGAGCATTTCATAATAAAATGAGCCACACCCTGAATCAAACAGTTTATCTTCACCTTTTACCACTTTGACCATACGTATACCTTCTGGGACTTTAAACTGAATATTGGTCACACCCGGCAGCAATTTACGTTCTATTTCTGCCATAATTGGTGCTGCTATTTTACCTCCGGAAGCATCATCCCCTAACGATTTAAAGTCATCATAACCTACCCATAAAACTCCCACATACGGCGGAAATATGGCGACAAACCACACATCTTTACTGTCATTTGTAGTCCCCGTTTTGCCAGCAGTGCCAGGAATCAAACCTTTCCCCCGTGCAGTTCCATAATCAACAACTTTTTTCATCAAATATATTGTCTGGTATACACTCTTTTCATCTACAACCTTTTCGCATTCATTTTTAAGATATAACTGTCTCCCTGTTTCATTTACAACTTTATCTATAAACCTGACATTGCATTTTTCACCATAGCTGGCAATAGCAGCATATGAATTAGCTACGGCAAAGGGTGTTTGCGGAATTGAGCCGAGTGGCATAGCATAAAAAGGTCTCACATTTTCATACCCTAAAAGTGTTGCCATATTTGATACTCTTCTCAAACCAACTGTCTCTGCAAGTTTTATTGTAAGATTGTTTAAAGAATATATCAGACCGTTTCTTATATTTGTCCTACCCATATAAAAATCTTCATAATTTTTGGGTCGATACCAATATTTCCCATCTCTAAAGGAATAAGGTTTATCTTCCAATACAAATGACGGTCTGTACCCATATTTAAATGCCGTCAAAAAGGTCACCGGCTTAAAAACGGAGCCCACCTCTCTTTTGATTTTTAGAGCCCTATTTTTATTATAATCATCATTTATAGTGCCAATTGATAATAGACTTTTATTATTCACATAATCAATTAATACGAAAGAGGCTTCCACACCTTTAAATTCTTTTAACGAACTTCTCAGCACGCTTTTAATATTGTTGTAATTGTATTCATCAAGATTAGTATATACGTCATAACTATGCTTGTTATATTGTAAGTTTAATTTTTCAAGCTCTTCAAGTACACCATCAACATAATCAGGATACAAAATATTAATTTTTGGGGTATTAAAGGTAATCTTTTTATCATCACCTGTGATTAAACCTGCCAAATCGGAAAGATACTCATATCTACCTTCAGGGCTACCTATATTTTCTATAGTAGAAAGTGCCAAAAAAACTTTTTCCTTAAATGTCAAATTGCCAAAATCTTTCGAAAAAAGATAAACAGAATAACCGTTTACCCCTTTTATCCCGTTATCAAAAATAAAATTATTCAAAACAGATTCATATATTTGAGAAACACTATACTTTTGCTCAAGCTCTTTCATAAAAGAGTTTTTAAAAAAATCTATAAAATAAAAACTAAATTTAATATTTTCATGCTTTTTGTAAAATTCTTTCCATAGCTCCTCTTTTAAAGGGTCACCCCCTTTAACTTTAACAAACTCAGCATAAAATTGGTCAAACTCTTTAAAATCCTTGTCAAATAAAATTTGCCCTCCGTAAGAAGTAAACTTTTCAAAAATCAATTTGCCATTTGCGGAATATACTTTTAATTTTGTCGTTGTTGTGTCATTATTTACTTCTATATCAGGGATTTTAATAAGAGACAAAAGATAGCTTTTATACCTGTCAAAACCATAACTTAAAAGTATAAAATAGCCAGATAATATAATACCCAAAATCGTTGTATAAAGGAAAATTTTTCTAATGCTCATTTTTAAGTCTGTAAATTAATAATAAGACCACAGCTACTCCGAAATCACAATCTGAATATCACAAACATTGGTGTTGGTAGGCCCTGTTTTTACCAAAGCATCAACTTTGCCAAAAAAATTGTAAGCATCATTATTTCTTAAAAAATCAAAAGGTTTAATACCATAATGTGTTGCTTTTTCTCTTATTTCATAGCTTGCCACTGCTCCGGCAGCATCCGTAGGCCCATCATTTCCATCAGTCCCGCCCGATAAAAAATATATACCTTTATCAGACTCATCCATCTCATTTAAAAATGACAACGCCATCTCCTGATTCCGTCCACCTTTTCCGTTACCCTGTATTGTTACAGTTGTTTCACCGCCAAATATTAGGCAATTATATTCCTTTTTATTTTTCCTAAACCCTCTTGCAATAGCCAAAATAGACTTTGCCACCTCTTTTGCCTCGCCAAAAAGCTCATCAGTAAAAACAAAAGGTCTAAACCCAAGCTCTTCCGCTTTTTTCTTGGCACCCACAAGGGCGTGGTAATTTGAGCCAACTATTATATTTTTAAGCTTAATCTTCTCAATATCATTTTTCTTTAAAGTTTCTTCTACTTGACCTGCTACCCCTTTTTGAAAATATGACAATATCTTTTCATCACTAATACCATATTTTTGACATATTGAAACTGCATCAGTAAAAGTTGTACTATCAAAATATGTAAGCCCGCTTGCAATTGTGTCAAGTCTGTCTCCAATTACATCAGACAGTATTAAATTAACACTTTCAGCACCGTTTAGATACCTTAGAAATCCGCCGCCCTTTAGCTTTGAAAGATGCTTTCTTACACAATTTATTTCATTAATTGTTGCTCCACTTTCAAGTAATTTTTTTGTAACATTCTGTTTATCTGTCAAAATAAACCCTTCTACAGGAGCAGCAACAAGTGCCGAGCCTCCTCCTGAAATAAGCGTGATAACCAATGTCTTCTCATCAGCAATTTGTAATAAATTTATAATCTTTTCTGCAGCTTTAATACTGTTATCATCAGGAATAGGATGGCCTGCTTCAATCATTTCAAATCTTTGTAAATCTTCTGTATGACCATATTTTGTAACAACCAATCCTTTAAAATCTATATTTACAAATATATTTTCGATTGCCTTAGCCATTTTGGCACTTGCTTTGCCGATGGCAATCACAATAATCTTGCTATAAATGTTTAGATTAATTTTTTCAGTAATCCTTATATCTTCAATATAAAGGTATGGAAAGTCGACCTTTACTTTTTCATTAATCAGTTTGTAAGGGTCGACTGAAGAGACAGCACTTTTAAATATTTCTATAAGGTTATCTAAATTACTCTCTCTCTTATCCTTCATCCTTATATATTATCTCGGCTGATTTGTAGGCCTGATTAACACCTCATTCAAAGAGATATGCTGCGGTGCATCAAGGGCAAAACCTATCAGCTTGGCAATATCTTCAGGCCTTAGCATATCAACGCTTTTCTTATACTGTTGAAATGCTTCAGGAAGATTTTCTCCCCAATCAGTATCCACAAGCCCAGGCTCAATATTTATCACCCTAACCCCTTTTGCGCATAGCTCATCCCTGATACTTTCAGAAAATCCAACTACAGCCCACTTTGTAGCACAATATGTTGAAAGCCCCGCAAATCCTTTTCTCCCGGCAACAGAAGCAATATTTACTATACTTCCTTTATTTTCCACAATGTCATCCACAAATTTATTTGTAAGATATATCAGCCCAAAAACGTTTAAATCGATAATTTCTTTAATTGACTGAGCGGTTTCAGTCCCCACAGGTGCAAAAATCCCCCTGCCCGCATTATTTACTAACACATCTATTTTTCCAAGCTTTGACTTTGTAAAATCGTGTAATTTATCTATATCTTCACTTTTTGAAACATCACAGTTTAATAGATAAAAGTTATCAGATATTTTTTTTAGCTCATTTACATTTTCTGAGTTTTCAATATTTCTTGATACAAGTACAAGGTTATCTCCCTTACCAAGTAAAATTTTTGCAAGCTCAAACCCTATCCCTTTGCTTGCCCCTGTTATTAAAATGTTTCTACCCATACTTTTACCCCTTTAAAGTAAATTATTTATACTTCTCCATTAATTGGTCTAAATAAGTCACAATCTTTTCAGTATCAGAAAGCATATCCTCAATCATTTTTCTTGCATCATCTACTCTACCCTGCTTAATCAAATTTGTAATCTCCATTCCAATCTTATGCACATCAACATGTGGATGCTCTATGGCATTAAACTCTGAATCGACTTTAAAATATTGACCGTCAGGGGAGTAATAAAACTTACCAAAGTTACAGTTTTTATGGTCTACTACATTAAAATTGCATCTACCGTTAATCAGACAGTCAAATATTCTGTTCATAAATTTAATATGATCAAATTTTGCTTTAACAAAGATGCTCCCTTTTTTAGAAAATTTAAATTTGTAAAAGTTTTCAATTGCTACAGACAATTCATTAATAAAAGTATCTATATCCTTCTGAAGCACTGCCACTTCGGATTTAGATATCTCACCCATTTCAGATACACTTACTACACTTTGAGCAATCTCTTCAGTAGCTGAAGACTGCTCCTCTACAGCTGAAGAAATACCTAATATCAAAGAATTTAGCTCGTCAATAGCATCCAAAATCTCGCCAAAATTGTCCTTCGTATTTTGGGAAAGTAAAGTCTGCTTATCCACCGCTTCAACTACATTTTCCGCATTATTGTAAGACTCTTTTACATTAACCTGAATCTGCTTAATCATTGTTTCAATCTCTTTGGTAGACTGTTGAGTTTTTTCGGCTAATTTTCTCACCTCATCAGCCACCACGGCAAACCCTCTGCCGTGCTCACCTGCACGTGCCGCTTCTATTGCAGCATTAAGAGCCAAAAGATTTGTCTGGTCTGCTATATCATTGATTACGTTAATAATATTGCCAATCTTCTTAGCATCGTCCGTTAACTGAGCAATGGAATTTTTAAGATTTGTAATAGTGACTTTTGTGGATTCGGCGTAACTTGCAACCTGATCAATAATTTCTCCACCTTTTTGTGCCACTTCAACAGTTTGCTGTGCCTTGCTAGCCGAATCCTGAGCGCTTCTTGCAATCTCCATAATTGTAGAGCTCATCTCTTCACTGGCTGTAGCTACCTGGTTTGCCATATCCCCCGTTTTTTCAGCCACATCACTTACTTTTACAAGAGAGTGATACAGACTGTTACTCTTTTCAATTGAGTTTGAAATTTTATACATTGTATCCAAAAAGTCATTTTCAAGATTTTCTATAAATTTATTAAAATAATTTGACAGATCTGCTATTTCATCTTTGGATTTAACCTCTATTCTTTGAGATAAATCCCCTTCACCTTCTGAAATATTTCTTAGCATATTAGTTATTGTTTTTATGGGCTTTAAAGCAACGGTAAGTAAAAAAGAAAGCCCGGCAATAAGAAGAACACCTAAAAATAATATTACTCCGACCTTTTTGTAAAAGGCAGATTTGTGCATCTGTATTTCATGAGTAAAATCATGAGAAAAAAGCAATTGCCCTATAACTGCACCTGAATAGTCTTTAATAGGAATTCTGTAAAAATACACATTCCCTATATTTCTTGTATTTTCATCCACTTTATCAAGATATTTTCTTATATCTTCTGTAAGCTTTCTATATACAAAGTTTCCTTTTTTGACCTGCCCTTCGATAGGTTTTTTAATTAAAGAATTATAAATATCTTCATTAATACCAATCGCAAACCCTACATCAAAACTATCTTTAATATTATTTAGTATATCTTCATATGAGCCCCCAAGCTCTACGCTTCCTATATGCTCACCATTTAAAAATACGGGATAAACAACCCTTAGACCAAGCCCTGCTACTCCCACTTCCACACCTACAACCTTTTTCTGCGTTTTGTTACATTCCACGACAGTTTTTCTAAACCCACTTAAATCATCTCCAAATTTTTCAGGCTTATGCAATCTTAAAAATGCAGTCGCAGGTGGCAGATGATATTGAAACTGTTTGACACCATAATTTTCTTTTAATTCCTTAAAAAGTTCCTTTTTTGTTTCATATAGACTTATTCTGTCCCCTGTTTGAAAAAGCGTGTTTGAAAGAGAATCCTCTGCAATAATCTTTGTGGTAATATCAAGTGTGTGAAACTCATCTTCAAGATTTTTGTCAAGTGCTTGTTTCATATTGTGAAACTTTTCTTCCCTAATACTTTCAATAGATTGGCTGAGCATACTGTAATCAAAATAAAGTGACGCTAAAATAATAAGAATTACTCCAATTATAGAGCCTATAATAACTTTTAACTTAATTGACATCAAAATCCTCCAAAATTAAATTTATAAAAATATTATAACACAAAAAAACACTTTTCAAAAACATTTTTTAACATATAATCGACCTCATGGAAAAAGAGTTTAACAAGCTTGTAAAAATTATTGAAAAATTAAGAGCTCCTGACGGCTGCCCCTGGGACAGGGAGCAGACTCTATATTCCTTACGTGACCAGCTTATTGAGGAAACCTTTGAGCTTGTGGAAGCAATAGATAATAAAGATATTGAAAACATCAAGGAAGAGCTGGGGGATTTGCTTTTACACGTAATTATGCATTCGGTTATTGCGGCAGAAGATAATCTTTTTACACTAACAGACGTAATGAAAACAATTTCTGAAAAACTCATAAGAAGGCACCCGCACGTTTTTGGAGGTGAAAAAACAGATTCGGTAGATGACGTCCTTGTTAATTGGGAAAAGATTAAAAGTAAGGAAAAAAAGGACAGAAAATACATACTGGACGGAATCCCCAAAGGCTTGCCTTCTATCCAGAAGGCATACAAATTGCAAGAAAAGGCAAGAAAGGTAGGCTTTGACTGGGAAAGCGGTGAGGACTGTCTGAGAAAGGTTGAAGAAGAATTCACAGAATTTAAACAAGCAATAAAGTTAAAGGATGTTAATGAAATTGAAGAGGAAATGGGTGATTTGCTATTTTCTATCTTAAACCTTTCAAGGTTTCTAAATATCAATGCTGACAGTGCCTTGCAAAAAACCAACGAAAAATTCAAAAGCCGATTTCGGTTTATCGAAGATGAACTTGCAAAAAACGGTATCTCATTTGAGGAAGCATCCATTGAATTATTGGAAAGATACTGGCAAAAAGCGAAAAATACATTCAAATAAATTTTATTGGAGGTCAAAATGTTTAAAAATATAAAACCTGAAGATTTAACAGAAAATGCCTTTGAAGCAATTGGCAAGAAGTGGATGCTCATCACCCCATCAAACAGCGAAGGGATTATTAATCCTATGACAGCAAGCTGGGGCGGTTTTGGTATAATGTGGCATAAAAATGTTGTTTATATTGTAATAAGGCCTACACGTTATACTTATGAGCTAATTGAAAAGACGGATAACTTTTCCCTAACATTTTTCGAAGAAAAATATAGGAAAATTTTAAACCTATGCGGCTCAAAATCCGGCCGTGATATTAATAAAATAAAAGAAACAGGACTGACACCGATTATAGAAGATGAGTTTATTTATTATAAAGAGTGCAGTCTTTCTATTTTCTGTAAAAAACTATATTTTACCGATTTCAATCCTGACAATTTTTTAGACAATGAAATTGAAAAGCTATACCCTAAAAAAGATTATCACAAACTATATATCGGCGAAATAATAAGGGTTAAGTCTGAATAATTATTTGCAATCTCTTCCCCCGGCAGTTATAATTTAAAGAAATCATAAGGGGGATTTTTATGAAAAAAATTTTTATATTTACACTCATCTTGCTTGTTGTCTGTATTTCTGCTTTTGCCCAAAACAGGTCTTCTTCATTAAATGACGTAAAAACGTCCAGAGTAATATTTGATGTTAACATAGGTGATGCAAAACTACTTCTTACAAGGCTCACTCTTATAAAAGAAACGCTTGATGGTCTTTCAAAATACAATGATTATAAAGCTGTCGTGGCATTTCGAGGAAAGGCTTCCAACTTTGTTACAAAAAACAATGAGCATATAAAAAAGGATGATATCGGTATCAAAGAAAAAATTTATAGTATTCTTAATATTCTAAAAAATGACTACAATGCAACACTTGAGCAATGCACTATTGCCCTTAAATTTGCAGGTATTGAGCCTGATGAAGTGTATGATATTATAAATGTGATAGAAAACGGCTACATTTCCATAATTGGTTATCAAAATCAGGGTTATGCTTTTGTACCTATGGATTGAGGATATTTGTGCCTTATTTTGTTAGGAAAAACATATGTCCTGCTTAAAAAAGTTTAGCCGAGCTTTAACTATTTTTTAATCTTAAAGGTGTTAAGTTTTACTTAATGCAATTTTCATTTATTTATTAATAAAATATAAAGACGTCTAACTATAATTTAATTAACTTACCGTTGACACATCATCTATTTTGATATACTATATATACGCATCAAAAAATTTAGGAGGAAATATATGAAGAAGTTTTTAACTCTTATGGCAGTGTTTGCAGCTTTTCTTTTTGTTGTGGCACCTGCTCAAGCTAAAAAATTTGTAACTATTGGGACAGGTGGAGTAACCGGGGTTTACTACCCGACTGGTGGAGCCATTGCTAAGATGGTTAACAAAAAATCAAAAGAGTACGGACTTAAAGCTACTGTTGAATCAACAGGCGGGTCTGTGTTTAATATTAACGCTGTTATGAGCGGCGACCTTGAATTTGGAATCGCACAGTCTGACAGGCAGTATCAGGCATATCAAGGAATTGCTGAGTGGGATGGCAAGCCTCAAAAAGATTTAAGAGCCGTATTTTCTATTCACCCAGAAGCAATTACTCTTATCGCTTCTGCTGATGCCGGTATCAAATCAATTAACGACATTAAGGGCAAAAAGATAAATCTTGGTAACCCTGGGTCAGGTCAGCTTCAAAACTCAAAAGACGTACTTGAAGCAGTAGGTCTTACTGAAAACGATGTTCAGGCGTTTTATGTAAAAGCTGTTGAAGCACCTGGTCTTATTCAGGATGGAAGAATTGACGGTTTCTTCTACACAGTTGGTCACCCAAATGGTAACATAAAAGAGGCCACTTCCGGAAGAGTAAAAGTTAATATAGTTCCTATTGAAGGAGCTGGTATTGAAAAGCTTATTAAAGAAAAACCATACTATGCTCTTGGCAAAATAGATATGAAAAATTACCCTAATGCTGCAAATGCTGACGCTGACACTGTAAACTCAATTGGCGTTAAAGCAACACTTGTGACAAGCGCTAAAGTATCTGATGATATTGTATATGCAATTACCAAAGAAGTTTTTGAAAATTTTGACGAATTTAAGACTCTTCACCCTGCTTACTCTGTATTGACAAAAGAAGATATGTTGCAGGGACTTTCAGCTCCTATTCACCCTGGTGCATTGAAATACTACAAAGAAGCAGGACTTGTTAAATATATCAACCCTGAGTTAATCAAGTAATTTATTAACAATTATTTAGAACTTTAAAGCTCTCTTAATTTCAAGTTAAGAGAGCTTTGTTTTTTATAAAAAAGTTATGAGGATTAATATGGCAAGTAAGTTTGAAAGATCAGCTGAAGACTTTTTGAAGGAAGAAAGTGGCGAACTCAGAGAAGTAAGACCGTTTGAAAAATATATAATCAATTTTGTGGCATTGTCTTGGACAATATTTCAAATGCTTTTACCCTCTGTGCTGACATTAAATAGTACATATATCAGATCAATTCACCTCGCCTTTGCACTTGCTCTTGCTTATCTAAGTTTACCAATGTTTAAATATCCTAAAACAAGCTTTGGCAAGACAATTGCACCTATGAACAAGATTGCTATTCATGATTATATTTTTGCCATTGCAGGGATAGTGTGTGCAACGTACCTGGTATGGGACTGGGAAGGTCTTTCAATGCGTGCCGGGGTGCCTATTCAGAGAGATATCGTAATAGGCCTTTTGATAATAGCTCTGACACTTGAGGCTACAAGAAGATCTATAGGCACACCTCTTGCAATAATTGCTGCAGTATTTTCACTTTATGGTTTTTTTGCCGAAAACATGCCTGATCTAATTGCATTTAAAAGTGTATCTCTAAGCAAATACATAAACCAAATTGCTCTTTCTACTGAAGGTATTTTCGGAATACCTATTGGCGTGTCTGCTAATATTGTATTTCTTTTCGTACTTATGGGAGCCATGCTTGATAAGGCCGGAGCAGGAAAATATTTTATAAACCTTGCGGTATCCCTTTTAGGTGGGTTTAGGGGTGGTCCTGCAAAGGCTGCAGTAATAGCAAGTGGTCTTAGCGGAATGGTATCAGGCTCAAGTATTGCTAACGTAGTTACTACTGGAACCTTCACAATACCCCTTATGAAAAGTGTTGGTTACCCTGGTGAAAAAGCTGCAGCTGTTGAAGTTGCAGCAAGTACAAATGGTCAGCTTATGCCGCCGATTATGGGTGCGGCAGCATTTATTATTGCAGAATATGTAAACGTACCTTACATTCAGGTAGTAAAAGCGGCAATAATTCCTGCCTTTACTTCTTACCTTGCACTTTTATATATTACACACCTTGAAGCATGCAAACTTGGAATACAAGGTTTGCCTAAAGATAAATTGCCTGGTTTTATGAAAACTCTTTTATCAGGAATACATTATCTTATTCCTATTACTTGGTTACTAGTTGAACTCGTGGTATTAAGACATACGCCACAAATGGCTGCGTACAGGACAGTATTACTGCTTATAGCGGTAATTTTTTATCAAGAAATCAAAAATGCCCTTAAGAACAAATCAAGCTTTTCTGAAGGAATAAAAAACTCTATAAAACTTACGTTTGATGGATTTGTAACTGGTGCAAAAAGTATGGTAGGCGTTGCCCTTGCTACAGCAGCTGCCGGTGTAGTAGTAGGAATGGTATCACTTGGTATTGGTGGAATGATAAATGAAATAGTAGACACTATAGCAAATGGAAATATTTATATTTTACTATTTGTCACTGCCGGGGCAAGCTTGCTTCTTGGTATGGGGCTTCCAACAACAGCTAATTACATTGTAATGGCTTCATTAACAGCTCCATTAATAGTTAAGCTTGGTACCGCTTACGGTTTTATAGTACCTTTGATGGCAGCTCATATGTTTGTATTCTTCTTTGGCATATTAGCAGACGATACGCCACCTGTTGGCCTTGCAGCTTATGCTGCTGCAGCTATAGCTGATTCCCCTCCTATAAAAACAGGTGTCCAAGGATTTATGTACGATATTAGAACAGCGATTATTCCGTTCATGTTTATATTTAACCATGACCTAATATTAGATGGGGTAACATCTTGGAGTTTTGGAATATTTATATTTATAATAGCCACACTTGGCGCGTTGATGTTTGCAAGTGCAGTACAAGGATGGTTTGTAACAAAAAATAATATACTTGAAACTATCTTGCTTTTAGCTTCAAGCTTATTTTTCTACCGTCCAGCGATTATTTCAAACTTCTTCCATATAAATACGGATGAAGCGCACAAATATTTCTTTATAGTAGTGCCAATAATACTTGTAACAATAGTCTACTTCATGCAAAAGATGAGAGTAAAGAAGTTAGAGATTGTATGATAGTTTACTTACAAATTATCTGGGGGCATTTGCCCCCTTTTTTATTTGCCTATATACTGATTTAGATTCATAAAAAGATTTACTGTAAAGTTGATAACCATGTCCATCATCCATGGAAAAAATATAATAAGACCTGCAACAACTGCTAAAATTTTAGGAATAAATGTTAAAGTCATCTCCTGTATCTGTGTAACTGCTTGAAAAATACTTATTATCAATCCTGCAGCAAGCCCAAATAAAAGCATGGGAGCAGCCACAAGCAGCGAAATCTCAAGAGCTTTGGTCGTAATGCTTACTACAAAGTCAGGAGACATAACCCCTCCTTACATAAAACTTTTTACAATCGAACCAATTATCAAAGACCATCCGTCAACAAGAACAAAAAGCAAAATTTTAAACGGCAAAGAAATCATAACAGGGGGTAACATCATCATCCCCATTGACAACAAAACACTGGCCACAACAAAGTCTATTATCAAGAACGGCAAAAATAGCAAAAAACCCATCTCAAAAGCGGTCTGAAGCTCACTGACTACAAAAGCAGGTACTAATACAAGGTCAGGGATGTCATCAGAGGTCTTCGGCCTTTCATATTTTGAAATCTCCAAAAACATTAGGACATCTTTCTTCCTTGTATTTGACAAAAGAAATTTCCGCAAAGGCTTCTTAGCCTCCGCCAAAGCGGTTGTAAAATTAACCTTATTATTTAAATAAGGAGCAAGTGCCTTTTCATTAATTTCAGTAAATACAGGTGACATTATAAAAAATGTCAAAAAGAGAGCAAGGCCAACCAATACTTGATTTGGAGGCATTTGCTGTGTCCCCATTGCATTCCTTAGAAAGGAAAATACTATTATAATTCTTGTAAAAGATGTAAGCAAAATTAGAATAGCAGGAGCAAGTGAAAGAATAGTTAGTAAAAAAATTATTTGTAAAGTTACAGATACGTCTTGAGGTGATTGAGCCTGCCCTACACCTATATTGATTGTAGGCAAAGGTATAGAATCAGCAGCCAAGGCAAAAATAGGTAAACAGAAAAGAAGAAAAAATACTATTTTCTTTTTAATTTTTCCACCTTCTCTTTAATAATTTCTTGCGTCATATCAATCTCAGTGCTATCTATCTCTTTTCCAAAAAACTTTAAATAACTTGAGAAGTCTTTTTTTCTTGAAAATCCTTCCTTTATCCTATCACACACTATTTCATCCTCAATTTTATCTAACAAAGTAATATTATCCGTAGTAATACCAATAAGATAAATAGTATTAAGTAACTCATAAAACGCAAGCGTTTTGCCAGGCATAATATCCACTTTTCCAAGTAGCCTACCTATCCCAGGTATATCAGAAGAGATATTTCTTTTTAGCATAAGTTTTAAAAACCAATAAAGTACCAGAATCAAGACAAGAATTATCAGTATGCCTAAAAACATTCTCAAGTATACACTTTTTTCTTTATTTGGCACACTTGAAAATATAAAATCAATTTCCATTTTTCCGTTTTTATATTCTATTTCTGGCTTTAACCCTTTTTTTTCAAAATAAAAATCCAATTTTGTATTTTTCCCGTCATACTGAGAAGTAATTTTTGATATGTTATACCCCCAAATATCCTCATTTACAGAAATATTCCCTTTTAGTACAAGAGAATATACATTTTCTTGCAAAGAATCAGATACAAATAAGTTAGAGTTTGCAGGAATAACAAGCTTTATATGGTCATCACTAAGGTCAAGCTTATATTGTGAAGTAAAAGCCAAAACTGAAAAAAGTAAAAAAAGTATTACTTTTTTAATCATACAACCCATCTTTACTTAATTCAAAAAGTATTGCTTTTGTCAAAACATCAGTTATCCTGATAGCAAACTTTTCATCGATGACCATTACTTCTCCAACGGCTACAGGTTTTTTATTTACCAAAAAGTCAACAGATTCGCCGGAGGTCTTGGATAATTTGATTATCGTCCCGTTTTCCCAACTTAACATTTCACCAATACTTACCAACTTTCTACCCAATTCCACATCAACATTAAGCAAGACGTTTCCGTATCTGTTTAAAACATTTTCCAGATCTATCATATCACCCCTATTGTGAAACAAATTCTGTAAAATATATACTTCTTATTGCTCCACTGGTCAAAGTTAAATTTATTCTTCTCATTATCTCCTGCTTTAAGGCCAATTTCCCCTGCGCTGTGCTGACTTCCGCGTAGGTTTTCGAAGAGAGTACTGTTAATATTATATCTCTTATTTGAGGCTTTCTTTTTTCTATCTCATCAGCCAATTTATCTGAATCAAGCTCCGCTTGCATACTAACCTTCAGATATCTTGTCCCACCCGGGTCAGCCAAATTAACAATAAAGCTATCAAAAGAGTACAATGGACCGATCGTAGAAGCATCAGCTTTTGGTTTTTTAGGTGCAGTGCCTGCAGCCATTTGCTCTGCATTTGTATCAGCAGGCTTTTTAGCAAAAATTAAAAAATAAGCAGCTGCTCCACCACCTGCAAGTACCAAAACAATTAAAATAATTAATATTAGCTTAAACTTAGATTTCTTTTTCGGCTGTTCCTGTTCTGTAACTTCTTTTTCTTCTGCCATTATAACCCTCCGGATTCTGTATCTTCAAAAATATTTTTATTTGCTTCAGCAAGCTCAGGGCTTACAAAATTTATTTCAACTCTTCTATTTTTAGCTCTATTCTCAGGAGTGATATTAGGCACAACCGGATGATACTGTGCATAACCTGCCACAGATAAGATATCAGGCTTTACCCCGACAGATATAAAATATTTTGCCACGCTTACTGCCCTTGCTGTAGAAAGCTCCCAATTTGAGGGAAAGCGTGGAGTTGATATAGGGATATCATCCGTATGCCCTTCAACCATTATATTGTAAGGTGAATCCTTTATCACACCTGCCAACTTTTCCAAAATAGGTTTTGCAGCATCCTGCAAATCTGCATCACCAGGACCAAATAGTATAGAATCCATTATCCTGACTGAAATCCCTTTTTCTGTTTTGACAACAGAAATAGTCGAAGACAAATTTGCCTGCTCTATATAATTTCTAACTCCGCTTAATAATCTACTTTCTGTTTGTTTTGCTTTGGAAACAAAGTCCATCCTTGACAAAATTTCTTCTTTACCCATCTCAGATTTTTGTCCAGCTTCAAGGACTCCCAAAGCGCCCTGCAACGAACCCAAAGCCTCTTTTATCTTCTTTTGGTCAAGAGAAGCCATAGAAAGAAGTAAAACAAAAAATGTCAAAAGCAACGTAGTCATATCGGAAAAGGTAACCATCCACTCCGGAGCACCGGCTTTACATTCAGGACATTTTTTATCAGCCATATACCCTCTTATTTATCAAACTGTGATATCCTTAATTTTGGCGGTAAGTATGCATTTAATTTCTGTTCAACTATCCTTGGGTTATCTCCTGCCTGAATAGCCATAATACCTGCTATCATAATCTCTCTTAACATAGTCTCCTCAGCTGATCTGGTTTTTAACTTCTCAGCCAGAGGTGCTGCAAAAAGGTTAGCAATAATAGCACCATAAAATGTTGTCAAAAGTGCAACAGCCATCGCAGGACCAATTGAGCTTGGATCACTCATTGTCTGCAACATCGCAACCAAACCGATTAACGTTCCAATCATCCCCATAGCAGGAGCGAAAGTCGACATACTCGTTAAAATTGCTGCGCCCTCTTTATGTCTCTCTTGCATATATGAAAGATCTGTTTCAAGAATTGTTCTAATAACTTCAGGCTCGGTGCCGTCAACAGCAAGCCTTATCCCTTTTTTTAAGAACTCGTCACTAATTTCATCTTCAGCTGATTCAAGAGCTAAGATACCATCCCTTCTTGCCCGTTGAGAAAAATCCACTAATTTTCCAATCAAATCAGCCGGACTTTCCAGTTTAAACAGAAAAGTTTTCATAACGATTGTCATAACATTCAAAACCTTATTAAGAGGCCAACTCATCAGAATGATACCAGCCGTACCCCCAATTACGATAAGCACTGAAGGGATATCAATATAAACCCCTACACCGGGGCCCATTAAAAGAGCAGCAAAAACAAGAATATATGCAAGAATAATACCTATCAGCGTAGCAATATCCATAAAGTCTCCTGAACCTTTCTCTGTAGCTTTTAAAATTTTAAATTGGCAGATAAAGGTTTAGCCTTACCTGCCAACATATTATAATCTATCTTATCGACAATTCAAATAGTTTTCTTTAATTTATTTTACCTTTTCAAACTCATTAATTCTTGCAGCATCTCATCACTTGTGGTTATCACCCTTGAATTTGCCTGATAACCCCTTTGTGTGGTTATCATTGTAACAAATTCCTGTGCTAAATCAACATTTGAATTTTCAAGGGCTCCTGCTTCAACAACCCCTCTTCCACCTAAACCGGCTTTACCCATAACAGCTGTACCTGAGTTTACAGTTTCAGCAAAAAGTGAATCACCCATTTTTAATAAGCCTTCATTATTATTAAATCTTGCAATACCGACTATCCCTATCTCAATAACCTCACCATTGTCATAAGTACCTAATATTTCACCGCTTCTATTGATACTTAAACCCTCAAGTGTCCCCTGTTTATAACCGTCTTGCTCAAGTTGGGTGATTGTAGTTGGTCTTGAGGTTAATGTTAAACCGTCAAAGTTATCAGTGGTTCCAAGTCTTATATTAACATCTGAAACAGTGTAAGCACCTGTATTATGCACCAAATCAAAAGCTGCATTTGTAATAACAGTTTCATTACCAGCCAAGTCTATGGACATATATTTGTTAAAAGAGCCGTCCGGATTAAACTGCAAGTATAAATTATCAAGCACATTTTGGCCATTTTTAAGAACAACATTTTCATCACTTAACGCCGGAAGAACAGAAAGCTTCCAAATATTTCTACTCTCATCATACAAATCAAACTGATAATTAACAATATGCTCATTCCCCTGAGAATCGTAAATAGATTGGCTTGTAATAAGCTGCCCACCATCAGCATTTTGAACGGTACTATACTGCATATAATTATTAAAAGTCGTGTTATCACCATTTTTTATTATAAGATTATCAATGCTGTTAGGGATACCTTTTTCACCTTTAACTGTGATAACCCCATTTTCAAGAGATACAAAATTTAAACTGGTAGTATCATCTCTAAAACCTAACACCTCATTTTCAATAACTGCCATCAAATCCTGTAAAGTATCAGTTGACTGCACTGTTTGAGCTGCTGCCACATCTACTCCACCTATCACAGCACTTACTTCTACCGGGAAAGAACTAATATTTAAATATTCCCCTGTCTCTGAATAGAGATTATTTAACGTATCAGTATCTTTTGCATATCTGTATATGGTTTCAGAATTTGTAGTTGAGCCGTTAGTTAGACTGTCAAATGTATCAAAAGTCTTACTAAAAACATCACTTGAAAAAGACTTTTCGATGGTAAAGCCTGTAATTCCAGCTGACCCAGCAGAATTATCATAAGATATTTTCCCTGTTGTGGAATCAAAAGAAGCTTGAAATCCTGAAGAAATATTATTCTGGATTAGAGAATTTATCTCATCTATCATCTGAGAAATCTCTTTTATGTCTTCACCATATACAAGCTCTTTCTCGGCGATAAGCTTGGTGTTGGCAGTTTTTGTTTCACTATTTAATGTCCCATCTATCTCACTCAAATAGTTTATAAATCTTGTACCTCCTGCAAAACTAACCGTTCCTGTACCTGACAGTTGTAACAGACCATTTGAACCAAGCCCTAAGGTAAGGCTGGCACCAAGTGCTGTAAACTCATTATTGATTTTTGTAACAACATTATTCAAAGTGTCTGTTGAAGCTATATTAACACTTCCAGAACTGCCATTAGCAAATATTTGTATAGTCGCTCCTTCCAACCCCAAATTTTGATCAATCTCATTGTATAAATTGCTGACTTGAGTATTAAGATTTGCATCAGCTTTTATTCTGACAGTCTCCCCTGTAAGCATACTAAACCTTTCACCACCATATCCAAAAGTATTGCTCAAATCTGTATCAGCATCATCAAGTGAAGACAAAAGTGTCTGATAGGATAAAATTGTCGGGCTCGCCTCTGTACTTATATTGCCAGCAATCTTTACCTCAGTAGTGGCTCTTGGTTCAATTACTTTGTAGCTCTCATCTATCCTAATATCCCCGGCAGGTCCATTTGCTGAAAGGGTATTATTCTCTAAATCTCTCAACCACCCTTGTACTATCAAACCGGACGGTGTAACCAAATATCCACTCTTGTCAAACGTAAAATTACCCGCTCTTGTATAATATGCTTGCTCAGTGTTTGAAGATTTGACCACGAAAAATCCATCCCCTTGAAGTGCAAGGTCGGTAGTCACCCCTGTTGTCTGCAATGTCCCTTGATTAAAATTTACATCAATAGCACCAAGCTTACTACCTAAGCCAATCTGTTTAGCATTTAAACCACCGGTACCATCACCTGGAGCTTTTGCCACAGACAACGTCTGGCTCATCAAATCAGAAAAAACTACTCTGCTCCCTTTATATCCAACCGTATTTACATTGGCGATGTTATTACCAACCACATCCATACTTTTTTGGTGCTGCTGCAAACCGGTTACACCGGCATAAAGCGACCTTAGCATATATGCCTCCTATTTACTTATTTTCATATACAGCAAAGATACTGTCTGAAGATACTTCATTACTATCCAAATTAAACTTAAGATTGCCATTAAGCATGCTCACACCACTTGCTATTCCACTGGTATAAGTTCTATATGGGATTTGACTGCCTGAAGCATCTAACGCATCAACTACCACCTTATACTTACCATTTGGAAGTTTATCCCAATTTGCGTTTAATCCGTCCCAATTAATCTCATTCATCCCGTATGATGTCGAAGAAGGAACTATATTTGCAACCGCATTACCGTTTTCATCTATTATCTTTAGTGACAAACTTGCTGGTATATCATCAAGCTCATAACCAATCAAAGCACCGTCCTCATTTAGGTTTATTGTATCACTGAAATATTTCACTTCTTTGCCAATAAAGTTTGACGCTGAGTACAAGTTATTATTCATACTGCCATTGGTTTGACTTTCAGCTAATTCTTTTATACTTTCCCCTATATTTATTAGCTGTTCAAGAGAAGAAAATTGAGTAGTCTGACTGATAAACTCATTATTATCCAAAGGGTTTAAGGGGTCTTGATTTTTAAGTTGTGTAACCATCAAATTTAAAAAATCATCTTTATTCAACTCTTTTTTGGGCTCAGCTCTCGTTGAGCTTGTTACACCATATTGACTTGACACTTCATTTGAAGTTAACATAATATCCTCCTATTGTACCCTTAAGCATATATCCCACTGACTGTTTTATCTTTTTCAATGATCTCAAGCTGTTCAATTTTAACGCCCGTTTTAAAGTGATTGTTATTTTGATTCTTTGCCTCTTTAAACTCTTGCTGGTTTTGATAATCACCCATAAACATAAAGTCCATATTATCTATGACTATCCCTTTGTCATTTAATTGCTGCTTTATGGAATCCATATTGGCAACCAAGAAATGCTTAACCACTTCTTGCTCTACAAA
>NZ_JAJAFU010000013.1 GCF_020480685.1 Deferrivibrio essentukiensis | reverse complement strand
AACAGCGGATTAATGAGTTAGGAAAAATGAGAAGAAAGAAAAGTTTACTTGTTGCTTAAAGGTGCAAAAAATGGGGTGATGGCAGGAAAAAATAAAATTGAAAAAATCATAAAAATATAGTACAAGCGTTCACTGATAAAAAATTAGAGAGTAAACTTTGAAAAAAATATTTTAATCAAAGTTAGCTGTTTAGTACAATTTTATGTTTCTAAAAAGGCTCCCCTGATGGGACTAAATATGTAGATACATGTAAGTGATATTGTAATATTAGCAGTATATGTTGTTGATAATAAAAAATATTTTGGACAATCTGAGACTGATTTGGACTTTACAAATCCCTCTTTCTCTGTTTCTTTCTCTTTACAATTACCTATCAAATAATCATATTTAACAATCTCCAAATTTAGGGGACATAAAAGGGACTTATTATAAAAGATTTATGCACGGTTTAATTAGTGTTATTTGTCGCATGGAAATCTATTTTTAAAAATAGGGCAATTACCATAAGAAACTCGCCTAAAATTGTGCTATAATATATTTGTCAGTTTCCACAATAAAAATTGTATTGAGGTGAACTATGAGTGCAAAAAAAATATTGATGTTAGTCGGGGACTTTGTAGAAGATTATGAAGCTATGGTTCCTTATCAAATACTTACAATGGTAGGGCACAAGGTAGATACAGTTTGTCCCGGCAAAAAACCAGGTGACACTGTCAAAACAGCCGTACACGATTTTGAAGGGGATCAAACTTATTCAGAAAAACCTGGGCACAATTTTGCAATCAATGCCGACTTCGACAAGGTTGATGTAAAGGACTATGATGCACTTGTAATACCCGGAGGCAGAGCCCCCGAATATCTGAGATTGAACCCAAGGCTTATACAGATTGTAAAAGAATTTGCGGAAAATAATAAACCAATTGCCTCTATTTGCCATGGGCAGCAAATTTTAGTTGCAGCTGATGTATTAAAAAATGTTTCTTGCACAGCTTACCCTGCCGTTATGCCTGATATTGTAAAATCAGGGGGTAGATGGTGCGATGTAAATAATACTTTTTCAAACGCTATTGTAGATAAAAATTTTGTAACAGCACCAGCATGGCCTGCACATCCTGAATGGATGAGAAAGTTTCTGGAAGTATTAGGTAGTAAGATTGAGCCTTAAAAAACTATAAAAAAAGGGCGGGGATTTCCCGCCTTATTTATTATCAAGCAATTCCTTCTTCTTCAACCAAAAATCAAAAGACCTGCCGGGAACAAATATGTCAAGCCCTACAGACACAACATCTTCAAGCGGATTTGTAACAATATGCTCCTGATCTCCATCTATGTAAGCAGTATCCATTTCATCCAGCACCACAGCCCCATCCTCTTTTGTCCAAATTTCCAATTTACCTTTAAGTACAATCAATATCTGAGCATTAGGATGTGAATGTTTTGGGGATGAATGCTTTGGCGGTTTTACGAAATGTTCTATTGAAATGTCATTTTGGTTACAAAGACTCACCCTTTTCCAATCCTTCTCTGGCTCATAACTCTCGGCATTGTTAAATCTAACCACTTTCATAATCAAACCTCCTTACTTTCTATTTCCATAAGCTTAACAAATAATTCAAGTCTAAGCAATAGATTCAAAAAGCTGCAATAAGGGTTATGTAGGAACATTTACACAAAAAAGGGAGCAAATAGCAGTTATTGACAGAACAGATAAAATAAGGACACTTTAATAAGAAAGCGGGTGACCGGACTCGATTTAAGCTCTAACATCTTATCTTTACAAAGCTTTTTTTCAACATACATTGTTTTTACTCGTTTCTTTACTCTTTTTTCACCAATTAAACTTTACCCATCTTATTAGTAAATCATGACTAATTTAAATTTTTTTTCAAGTCTAAACTTTATAGTTATTAATATCTAAAAAACTAAAGATGTTACAACTCCTAAAAATACTTTTGAAATTCCTTTTTAAATAATAACTCTTAAAAGTAGGAGTTGTTGATATCCTAGTTTTCTTTCTTTAGCAAAAAAACTTAAATATGGTATTTTTTAGTAGCCTCATCTTTAAACTCTCACAATGAGCTGCTATACATGCCACCATAAACATCTCACTTTATAGAAATTATAATATCTTCAGTTAATAGGTAGATAGCTAAACCTTAACTACCTACCTAGCTTATTCAATTATAGTATCTGGCTTCTACCCTCACTGGGTAACCCTCACTATAACCAGAACAATACATTCTCATGTAGTACTTACCATTTGCAACGTAAAAATCTGTTAATTCACAATTAGCTGAGTCGCCCTGAGAATTTAAAGCTTGCTCTAATAAATTAACAAAGTTTTGAGCATAAACATAATCAATAACACATGGTGTATTATAATCATACAAATCATTATAATAATAAGTACCATAATATGAATCAGAATAAACTATCGTGTTAGAAGGTCCATACAAATATTCTTCTGTATATACATCGTAATACAATTTATCTGGCTTGCAATAATCAACATTATTTAAAGTATAATCATAAACTATCCCAAATGAAGTTATTTGGTTGATTTGAAAAAGCTGGCTTATTTCTTCGTTTAAAGATTCAGCTTTTATATAATAATAAGTTGCTCCTCTCATATCAATTTGAGCAGATTGATTGATACCGTAGACTGAATTAGATGATATACTCCAACTTGGGATATCTGTACTACCATCACCATCACCATCACTACCGCCACCACCGCCACATGAAACTGCCATAAAACTTACTAAAACGGATACTAACAGTATTGCAATTTTAAATCGCATAACTACACCCCTAGTATTTTATTTTGCACAGCTACAATACACGCTATGAATTATCTTCACTTTCATATTAAATTGTTTGGGTATGTATTGTATGTATTGTATGTTTTATAAAATAAACTTTTTTAAGAAATAACACAACTATTCTTCCTATGTCAAGGCTCAAATAATTTCTCACTTTATTTTTATACAAAAACTATATTAAACAAGAATTTATAATGGGAATACTTCAAAGATATTACATAACATCTTGGCAATAAAGCAATAATAACAAAAATGGCATATTTTACTAATTCAGTTTAATAAAAAAATTTATAATAATATGAATAAAAATAATTGTAGTAGGGCTAATACTATTTTGATTTGTGGATGGATACACATTTTAGTTAATTATCGTATTTAACTTAAATAGGGTACTTTGATATTGACTAATAGATTTATATAGTAGTTACGACCTAGTAAAAAATTGCCCAAAAAACTACCACCAAATTTTGACTAACTTTTATTATATATTAGGCGATGAGGTTTGGGATAGCTGAAAGGAAGTTTATTAATATGCGGTTAGTCCAAACACAATTTCTATGAAGTATGCGTTCAACATACCTACAAAAACAGCCAGGAGTTATACAACAGACAAATAATAATGGTAAGTTAGAGTTTTATTTTGTGCGTTGATGTAAAGGATAGACAATGCAAATGTATATATGCACAGTGTTGCATAAATAAGCTGGTAATCTACTTTAGCACAAAATGAAACAATCCTCTTTTTATCAATGAAAGCAAACTGTAAAGTAACCTCTCCAAGCGGCTTTCACATAGCCGTAGGAAATGTGAAAGCCGTGAGAGTGTATTTATCTACCAACAGGTTAACTTTACAGAAAAAACAGAAAAACTGTAATAGAAGCACTATTTGCAATCTAATATTGCAATTGTTGCGTGCCTTGTTAAGCTGCATCATGGCACAATTTATTACAGATAGAATCCTTTGCTATCCTACATTATTGTAGGTTTATATAGATTTTTCACAGGTATCCTGAACCTTAAAATCAGGAGAATTTCGCTAACAAATATATCTTGCAGCATGAAAAATCTAAGAAACTGAAAATTGTCTAAACTTATTTTGGTTGATTAACCAAAATTTCTATCACCAAAACTTTACTCATTAATATTTTATTTTGATTAATTTTTTAAAGAGGTGAAAACATGCGAAGAAATTTTATTGGGGAAAAAGATTTATCAAGAAAGGCCGGAAGCTTTAATCTTGCTATGGCAGTTGTTAAGAGTGGTAATAAAGGCAGTATTGAAAAGTCTGCCTATGCTATTCGAACATTAGCAGGTTTTATTAAGGAAGAGTTTGATTTAAAAAACTTAGCCAAGCTTGAACGTGAACACATGGCTACATTTGCTGAACATCTCAGGGAAAAGGTTAATGCTGGAGAAATTGCTTTAGCTAATGCAGCAAATATAGTCTCATGTCTAAATACTGTATTTAATCATTTTGGCAGAGATGATTTAAAACTATCAGCAAAAGAAGAAGGATTAAGTAGAGGTCCAAAATATGACAATAAAGATAAAAGTGTTTCTGCTGTTGTTCACGATAAATTTTTAAATTATTTAAATGATAAACTTAATCAAACCGGAGATTCAAGATTTCAAGCATTAAAACTTAGTGTTCAATTGCAGAGAGAATTAGGACTAAGATTTAAAGAATCTACTCTATTTGATGGGGCTAAATTAAATAAATCTAATCAAACTATAACCATAGTAAATGGCACCAAAGGGGGACAGGCAAGACAAGTCCCTGTTACTGAAAAAGCATTAAATTTAATCAAGCAAATACAGGAATTCAGAAAAGAGAATAATTATACAAGGTCACTTATCCCTGACAATATGAATTTTAAGATATGGCAAACCTTTGCCTACCATACAGTCACCAATTTTAATAATGAATACGGTGAACAATTTCACTATCACGGGGAAAGACACCACTACGCACAAGAAAGATATAAAGAATTAACAGGGGTTGAGCCTCCTGCAAAAATAGGACTGTCAAAAGAAGAATATCTTAATTATGCAGCATCAAAACTTAACATATCAATTAATGAAACAGTAGAACTAATAAAAGAAGCAAGATTAATTGTTTCTGAAGAATTAGGGCATCATAGATTAGAAATAACAAATTCTTATTTGGGGAGGTGATATTATGAATTTATTAGAGCAATTTAAAAGAAGATTTAAAATTACCGGTAGCAAATCAACCGTAGCTCAAGACTACCGAATAATTGAGAAGTATTTTATTTATTATCTTGAAACAAGAACAATGCTCAAATCATTTGAGAAACTATCACAAAATGAGCTTAATGGATTTTATCATTTTATTTTGAATCAGGTTAGGAAAAACCAAATATCCGTCACTTACGCAAAAGATATTCTCTATTCAGTCAATAAATTTATCAAACAGATAAATAGAAGATTTCGCAAAGAGTTACCCTTATACAACGTAGTAAAGTTTATAAAATCATTCAGGAAATAATATAAAAAAACTGCAATCAAAATTTGACTCAATTTTATTTTAAAGAAATATTTTTTAAGGGGGTGGACAAATGTATGAAAATGGTTTTATTCGTTTAAAAGAAGTACTCAAATATTTTAACGTTTCTGAAAGCACTTTCAGAAGGGGCATGAAATCCGGCATATTTCCCAAACCGATAGAATTAGATATGGGGGTTAAACTATGGCGGCTGTCAGATATCATTGAATTTATTGAAAATGCCAAAAATGAAGATTAAAAAGGGTATCCATTCAGGATACCCTTTCTATTATTGAATATGATTCTACACTTGTCTTAGCAACTTTTACTTTAACAGCAGAAGGTTTATCAGTTACTTTTAACTTATCAAGATAATCAGCCCAAGCCTGTAATACTATCTTTTTATCTTCAAACTTTTCAGACCTATTATAAGCTGCTTCAATTTTACTTCTTTTCTTATGGTCAAGAATAAGGTTTAAAACATCAACCGGAAAACCCATTTCTGCCATACAAGTCATAAAACTTGCCCTAAATCCATGAGCCACTGTTTCATCACTACTAAAGCCAATCCTTCTTAGTGCTGTATTAAATGTATTCTCACTTAATATCTCTTTTTTAGAGCGAAATGAATAAAACACATATTTCTTATTCCCAGTATACTGTTTAATTTCTTTTAATAGTTCTACAGCCTGTTTTGATAAGGGTAGTCTAAGAGGTGTTTTCATTTTCATATCCTCAGCAGGGATATTCCAAATAGCATTTTCTAAGTCTATATCCTTCCACTTTGCAGCTCTTACAGTAAAACTTCTCTGAGCAGTTAATAAAAGAAACTTTAAAGCCATTTTTACAATAAAATTGCCCCTATAATAATCAATGCCTTTTACAAGGGTACTTATATCTTCAGGCTCTGTTAATGCAGCATAGTTCTTTCTTACCGGTTTTTTTATTATGTTTTCTAATTCACTAGCAGGATTAATTTTTATATATCCAAAGCTGCAAGCCTTATTAAATATATTTTTAATTATTACTACAACCTTTTCCAAAGTATGAAGAGCATCTCTATCTTCGACAACTTTGATAACTTTTAAAATATTATGTATGGTTACCTTTTGTATTTCCATATTACCCAGGATTGGCTTAATGTCTTTCTCATAAATTTGTACTTTTCTTTTTTTAGTATAGCCAGACCAACTGTTACTTTTTAAATCGAAATACTTATTAAACATATCATCGACAGTAACTTCTCTCCTTAGAGGCATACCCATATTTTCTGAATTTCTCATTTCATCTCTTATGGTAAAAGCTTCGGCATATGAAACTATCGGATACTCGCCAATAAGTATATCTGAATTATTACGTTGACGGTAATACCATTTCTTTTTCCAATTAGGATAAACGTAAATGTACAGTTTTTCAGATACCCTGTGCTTATCAACAGAATCTTCAGACGGTTTGAGATTTTTAACTTCTTTTTCTGACATGTCCTTTTTTGCCATAACAACACCTCACAAATTTTATTATGTAATATTTGTGAGTAAAGTTTTGATGAGAGAAAATTGTAAAAAATTACAAAAATTTTTTACAACTTACTCATAAACAAGCACTTTGTTTCAAAAACGAGTATAGAATTGCCAAATATTCTTTTATACTCGTTTTCATACTCGTTTTTTGAGTAAAAACAATGATTGACAGAATTAGGAAAAATTAAAAATTCCTTATAAGTGCTTGTAAAATAAAGGAACATGAAAGAGCATGAAGTAGTATGATAGACACAAAGAAAGCGGGTGACCGGACTCGAACCGGCGACCTCAACCTTGGCAAGGTCGCGCTCTACCAACTGAGCTACACCCGCAGTGATTTATGCGAGTGGAGGGACTTGAACCCCCACGCCGAAAGACACTAGATCCTAAGTCTAGCGCGTCTACCAGTTCCGCCACACTCGCAATATTTCCTCAAAAGGGTGAGTGACGGGGATCGAACCCGCGACAACAGGAGCCACAATCCTGGGCTCTACCAACTGAGCTACACCCACCACAAAAACGCGCCCGAGAGGATTCGAACCTCTGACCTACGGATTAGAAGTCCGTTGCTCTATCCAGCTGAGCTACGGGCGCACATAAGAAAACCCCTCTTATCAAGGACTGATACCATTATCAAAACACCTTAAAAAAGTCAACATTTTTTTGCGTCAAAGTATATTTATGTGCTAAAATATGTGCAGGAGTCGAAATGAAAAATATTAGCATTGATGACAATATACTCAAGCTGTTGGAAAAATCGGGGAAAATTGAAAAATTTGAACCGGGGAAGTTTATTTTTAAAGAAGGGGACGAAGCGGATTCTGTATATATTTTAAAAAGCGGTATCCTTGAGATACTTAAGCAAGATGATGCAGGCTCACTTTATACGATAAATACAATAAACGATATAAGCATATTCGGTGAAATGGCTGTATTCCTCGAAAACAAAAGATCTGCATCGGTAAGAGCCAAAACGGATGTGGAAGTGATAGCTTTTTCGAAGAATACATTTTTACAGGCTGCATCAAAAATACCTAAATTTAATTTTTCAGTAATGAGCTCACTCATTGAAAGATTGAATGAAATTAACAATAAATACGCTAACGCCTTGGAATATAAGTTAATATCAACTGTATCCTTTTACCTGATTGACACATTTGTGAACAAAAAAATCAAAAATATAGGTATTCACTTAAAAAAACTTACAGAAATGATGCACTTAGAACAATCAGAAATATTAAAAGCTCTTTTTATCTTGGAAAAGGAAGAGGTGATTTATACTCTTGACACTGACAAAATACCGGAAATAACATTCAAATTGGATGAAGAAAAAATGTATAGTTTTTTAAGAAAATTTCTCTACAGAAAGCAGTAATCTACTCTTCGGATATCCCATAAATCCTTTGAATCACCTTAACCTTATCTTTAAAGTCAAGTGTAGAAATAAGCACGCATATTTCATCCGGCTTGAAATCTCTACATACCTTAGGTCTGTTTTCATAATTGCCACATTTGCCGTCTTCACATAAAAATTTACAAGGGGTGCCTGCCGGTTTTTTTAACGTAGATATATCATACGCTACACAGCAGGCACCACACATAAAGCATTTAATTTCTTGCTTTGACATAGTTTACTAATTTTCCAAGTCCATCAATCTCAATTTCAACAGTATCCCCTATATTTAGTCCACCAACTCCTGAAGGGGTGCCTGTAGCAATAACATCCCCCGGCAAAAGGGTCATAATATTTGAAATAAATGAAATAAGAAAAGGTATTTTGAAAATCATATCTTTTGTATTTCCATCCTGCCTAATTTCACCATTTACCCTACACCTTACCCCAACATTTTCGTAGTTAAACTCGGTCTCAATAAAAGGGCCGAATGGTGCAAAAGTGTCAAATGACTTAGCCCTTGTAAATTTATTTTCTTTCTTTTGAATATCCCTTGCTGTAATATCATTTAAACATGTATATCCAAACACATATTTCATTGCATCTTTTTCAGAAACCTGGCTGCATTTTTTACCGATTACAACTGCCAATTCAGCTTCATGGTCGACCTTATTTGACATTGGCGGATACAAGATATCCCCCTTGTGAGAATTAGCAGCTGTTGAAGGCTTTAAAAATATCAACGGCTCTGTGGGGACTTCATTGCCAAGCTCTTTAGCGTGCTCTGCATAGTTTCTGCCTACACAAACAAATTTTGAAGGGATAACCGGCGGCAAAAATATTACTTCATCTTCACTGTAAATCTCGTCGGTAACAGTATAATTGTCAAAAAAAGAGCCGATTATTCTCTTTATCTTACCATCCTCATAAATTCCTTTCATTTCAACTTTGTCCTTGGAAAATCTTAAAAATTTCATAAGGCCTCCCTGTAATTTGAAGTTATATATTTTATGGCATCATCTTTATCCTTTAAGTTGCCTGTTGAAAGTTTAAACTTTACATCTTTTAGTATTTTTTTAAAACTTTCAGAAGGCTTAAGACCAAGCTTGATTAAATCTTCCCCTCTTATAAGCTTGCTCTTATCAAAATCAATATCATTTCTCAGCCCCTTTATTTTATCTATAGTATCTAAAATCTTATTAAGCTCTATAGGCTTACAACTGTTATCACCGATAGTAATTACATACAGATAATCAAGTAATTCATTGTAGTCAAAGATAAACATCTTCAGCGTATTTTCCTTGGCGCTATTTACGGCATAGATTCTGATTTTAGTATGATTTTCTATCATAGTCTTAATAAACTTTATCTCTTTGGCGGAAAAGCTAAGTCTTTTCAATATATCACAAGCAAGTTTTGCACCTTTAATTTCATGTCCAATATATTTCCCGTGTGTCTCAAGATACTCAGGCAATCCCTTTCCTATATCGTGCAGTAGGGCTGAAACAAATAGCAGAAAAAGCTTTTCACCTTCTATACCAACTTGTTTTCCATACTCATATGTGCTCCTTGTAGCACAAAATGTATGCTCATATGGGTCATGATTGTGATATATCCCTCTATCTTTACCTTTCAAACAGTTAAGCTCCGGAATAATTATGTCAAAAATTCCTAATTCTTTCATATAATCAAAGGCTTTTAAAAAATATTCTCCCAAAACTGTTTTTTTAAGCTCCGCATATATTCTTTCACTTGCCACACTGCTTAACTTTTCACGGTATTTTTTTATAAAATCAAAAGTCTCTGCAGTTATTTCAAAATCAAACTCACTTAAAAACCTAAAAGCTCTTAATATCCTAAGGGGATCATCCAAAATACTTTCTTCGGAAACAGCGCGTATCTTTCTTAAGAGGATGTCAGTCAAATCGCCAAAAATGTCCCCTTTCAAACTCATAGCCAAATTATTAATGGTAAAGTCTCTCTTTAACAAATCTTCTTCGAGGCTAATCCCCCTTGTCTTTGAAACATCTATAGAAAAACCTTTTTTAACAATCCTTACATTATCTTTAAATTTTATCGGTGTGGCATTTATTTTGTTTGCAAATACTTCTGCAACCTTCTCATAATCTTGCCCAAAAGCAATGATATCCAAATCAGCTATCTCTCTGTCAAGAATCAAGTCCCTTACCGTGCCGCCAACCAGAAATATTTGAATATTACATTCATTTTCTAACTGCTCTAATTCTTTTATATAAGGTATGTATTTAATTTTACCGGAAATCTTTCCTACTGTTGTCAATTTTGACCCCTATATAACATGCCAATTATTTTTTTATAGACCTCATAAGGTGGCTCGCCTATTTTTTCAGCTACCTTTACCACATCTTCATATTCAGGGCTAAATTTGACAAACTCATTAAATTTGCCATATTTTACACTTACATAATGCCCCTCATATTCTACCTCTTTAAATTCTCGCTCAGCAATAACTCTATTTACATTGTAATACCTAAGCCCAAAAGAAGATGTCTGAGTAAGCAAAATTTCACTAACCTTACCAAGATACTTGCTTTCAACTAAGGCTGAAATCTTGTAGGCAGGTCTGTTTTTTTTCATTAAAATAGGCGTAAAAAAGACATCCTTGCAACCACTGTCAAAAAGTTGCTTCATAACATTGTCAAAAAATTCCGGAGGCATATCATCTATATTTGTTTCACATACGACAATATCTTCATCACTCTTCTCATCTTCTTTTAATACCAACAGCCTTGAGATATTTGGCAAATTTTTAAAGGTTTTTGTCCCGGTAGCATAAAAAATTTTTTCTATATTTCCGCTTATATTATTTGTAAATTTAGTGCTGAAATATTTCATTAAAGCTGCCCCTGTAGGGGTAGTAAGCTCTTCATCGATATCAATTCTTTTAAACTCTATCCCCTTTATTATCTCAAGTGTTGCAGGTGCAGGCACAGGGATTAGCCCGTGGGCAGAGTTAACAATGCCGTTTCCAATTTTGATTTTTGATGCAGTAATTTTTGGCCGATTAAGTTTATTATAAAACCATGAAGCACCTAATATATCGATAATAGAGTCAATAGCACCCACTTCATGAAAGTGGACTTCATCTATAGATTTGCCGTGTATCTTCCCCTCAGCCTCAGCAATAAGTTCAAATATTTTTATAGCATCTGTTTTTATATTCTCTTCAAAATCAGAGTTAAAGATAATATTTTTTATATCCCTAAAATTTCTATGAATGTGCGGCTCTTTTTCAATATCTATTGATAGCCGCTTACATAAAATCCCGTTAATAAATACATCTTTAAAAGAAAGCTGCACTTTCGTTTTTAATAAACTTGACACTTCGCCTGAAAACTCTTTCAAACCACCAAAATATTGCGACAACAATGCAAGCGTAATATCGCCTGAAATACCTGATGTCATATCAAAATAAAGCATATCTATTTCCTTATAAGGTTGTTCATAAAAAGTCTCTTTTTCAACACAGGGTCATTTTCAAACTTACTTACAGATGTAACGTTTTCGACCGTATAAAACGCATTGGGGTTATATTGATTGACTAATTTAATAAACTTTCGAGCACTTTTTCTCTTAAGTATACCAAATATTACCTTCACAGGGCCATCCTTCCCTTCACCATCTATTGAAGTAACTATAAAATTTTCATTTCTAAGTACTTCAACAAGCCTCTCTGCGTCAAACCTTGTAACAACTCTAATAAGGACATTGCCCAAGGCAAGCTTTTCTTCCAAAATCATCCCAACGTAATTGCCGGTAGCAAACCCTGCAGCAAAAGCCACATAGTATATTGGACTTGAAACATACATTATTACTCTTGCAACAACAACAATCCAGATAAGCACCTCAAAAAAACCTAAAATACTCGCCTGAACGCGCATCCCCTTTGAGACTAATATAATCCTTACCGTCCCAAGACTGACATCTACAATCCTTGATAAAAATATAAACATAAAATTTAATAATATTTCCATTTAATATCCTTTATAATAGCTGCAAATAGTATTTAGCCCACATACATCACACTTTGGTTTTCTGGAAGCACATATCTCTCTGCCAAAAAGTATCACCTGATGTGAAAAAATATTCCACTTCTCTTTAGGAATAATTTTCACAAGGTCACTTTCAATCTTGTCGGGATTATCATTGTTTGTCAACCCAAGTCTTTTTGACACCCTTTTGACATGAGTGTCTACTACAATCCCTTCGGGGGCAAAACAGTTTCCGAGGATTACATTGGCAGTCTTTCGCCCGACACCGGGTAGGCTTAATAACTCTTGCATATTTTGCGGGATGTTACCGTTATAATTTTCAATAAGCTTAATTGCCATATTCTTTATATTTATTGCCTTATTATTAAAAAAACCAGTCGGTTTGATAATGTTTTTCAACTCTTTAATATCTGCTGCCGCAAAATCTTGAGGAGTTTTATACCTTTCAAAAAGCTTTTCCGTAACAATATTCACTCTTGCATCCGTACATTGGGCACTTAAAATTGTGGCAATTAAAAGTTGAAATGGATTGTCATGTCTTAAAGAACATTTCGCATCAGGGTACTTTTTATCAAGATAATCTAAAATAAATTTGACTTTACTTATAACAGATTGTTGCATCGCATATGCCAAATGTCATGGGATTAAACTTTACATCTTTAAACCCGGCATCTAATATCATTTTTTTATACACATCTTTTTTGGGAAACTTGTATACGGAATCAGGCAGGTAAGAATAAGCATTCTTATCACCTGATATAATTCCACCTATAAATGGCAATAATTTTGTAAAATAGAATCTATAAATTCTTGAAAATATCACCCCTTCAGGCTGTGAAAATTCAAGGATACAAACCCTACCACCCGGCTTTAAAACCCTATACAGATTTTCAAGCCCCTTCTGCTTGTCTACAACATTTCTAAAACCAAAAGCAATCATAATTCTATCAAAAGAATTCTCTTTAAAAGGCAAAAAATGGGCATCTGCAGCCAGTAAAGGCTCTGTAATCCCTTTTTGCTTGGCGATACTAAGCATATTTTTACTAAAATCGGCACCAATAACATTTACACCACTTACTTGATTTTTAAGCTCTAAAATCATATCACCCGTTCCGCAAGCAAGGTCAAGAACAAGCATATCTTCAATAAGTTCCATCTTTTTGATAGCTTTTCTTCTCCAAGCTACATCACGCCTAAAGCTTAACAACCTATTCAGCAAATCATATTTGCCTGCAATATTGTCAAACATAGATTGTATTTGTTTTGATTTATCTTCCAAGTTAGCTCCTTCTTTTAAAAAATCAGATTTTTAAGACTGCACAGGTAAAATCATCAAGCTGCTGCTTTCTATCTTTTACGCACTCTTTATAAAGATTTTTTACAAAATCTTCAAGGGGTGTATCTTTTATTTCCATTAACCTGTATTTTAAATTTTCATAGTCAATATACTCTATTATTCCGTCAGTAAACAGAAAAAGCAAATCCTCATTAGATAATCTGATTTTCTCAATACCGTATTCTTCTTTCATAATCCCCATCGGCAAAAAAGAGGAGTGGAGCTCTATTATAGCATTATCTCTTACAATAT
The DNA here is from genome assembly GCF_020480685.1 of Deferrivibrio essentukiensis. NCBI lineage: Bacteria > Pseudomonadati > Deferribacterota > Deferribacteres > Deferribacterales > Deferrivibrionaceae > Deferrivibrio > Deferrivibrio essentukiensis. The sequence continues at coordinate 53,109 of NZ_JAJAFU010000013.1, read as the reverse complement.
ATGCCGGCTCATGCCCTAATGATATATATTTTAACTCCAAGCTTTTCTTATCTATTACCCCAAAAAACAGCGTAATAAATCTGCCACCAAGATTTTTAGATAACAAAAAATCTAACAACTTGTTTGTCAAATCAAGTATATCGTAGTGTTTAACATTTTTAAGAAGCTCTGCCACTGTGCTCATTACGACAGTTAACACTGCAGCCGCATAACCCTTACCACACACATCTGCAATACACAAAAATATTTCATCTTCGTTATCTGTTAAATATAAAAAATCACCGCCGGCTACCTTTGAGGGAATGCTGACTCCATAAGCCTTAACCCCTGAATTAAATACTATCTCATTGTTTACAAACATATTTAATATTTCAGCCGTCTTATCCATTTCTGATTCATATACTTTCATCTCCACCATCTTTTCGTGTGCATATGCATTTTCCATGGCAATTGTCAATATACTGGAAATAATCTCAGAAAACTCCACATCCGGCGCGAAATCAACACTTACATTAAAAAGGATTATTCTAAGTTTATACTTAGGCTCATAAATAAAAAATATATTCTCTACATTATACTTATCTGCCAACAAATCTTCTTTGAAAAAATACGATTTATCTAACCTGTAAATAATCTCTGACAAAGGCTCCCCCTTGACTGTTATCTTCGCCAAGTCATCCTCTTTGACACCTATCGGGACAAACTTATCACCATAAAGCACGCAACTTGCCTCTGCAGAAAATACATCCATGAAAAGGGCAACCCCGGTGGAAAGTAAATCGTCAATAGAGAGATTCCTAAAAATATTGCTGACAACTTTTACAAAATCTATCTTTTTTTGATACTCTACATATACTTCTGTCCTTTTATCCTTAATAAGTATTTCAAGATACCTCTGTGAGATTCTCTCAATATTCTCTTTCAGAATATTTAGATTTGTTTTATTCGATATATTGATAAGTATTGCTGCAAAAAGGGAAGAATTATGGTGTATATAAAAAATCGAATCAAATTTTAGTTGTTTATCAAAATAATTTATAGCCACATCTTCTTTAAAATCTGACTTATCAAACTGTATGTCTGAACTATCAAAAAATAAATCACCCTCTATGTTTTTACTTACTACAATCTCGCTCAAGTTATTTTCAAACTTTAAAATGCAAAAACTTATCGCACCTATTTCATTCAATAATTCCGCAATACTTTCGAAATACTCATCTACAACAGAAGCTGCTAACACTTTAATCAATTTTTGATAGCTCAATCCTAACCTTCCTCCTCAGATAAAAAGTCTTCTATTTTCTTTAAGAATAATTCTTTATCTACTCCGATTATTTTGGAAATATCTTCGCTGCACTCTCCTATCATTTCAGGATCATTTGCAATGATATTTGCAAAATACAATATGGCAGAATTTATTTCGGGGCTAAATTCATGGTGGTTTTTGACCCAAAAAATAATTTGTTCGGCAATATTCCATTTTTTTAAAATAATCATAGCAACATCAATATGGTTTAGGCCCAATTGCCTTTTTTCGTCCGCTGCTCCTGTAACTTTTTCATAAATAAAATCGACCAAAATAGCCTTCCCTATGTCATGAAAAAGCCCAGCCAAGTAAAGTGCATCGCTATCAAGCTTTTGTTTTGAAAGATTTGCTATCTCTTCACAAAGCCTTGCTGTTATAAAAGAATGCTCCCACATCTTTTGACCACTTGTCCCGTAAAGCGAAAAGTTTTTATTAAACATCTCGGCTGTAGAAAGAGAAATTGCAATATTTTTTACCGTCCCAAGACCAAGATATATTGTAGCCCTTTCTATGCTTGTTATTTCTCGTCTCATCCCATAAAAAGGTGAATTAATAATCTTTAATACTTTAGAAGCAACACCCTGATCAGTTTTTATCTTTGCCACAATATCGTTAATTTCTACATTCTCTTTTGAAGACATAGCAATAAGCTCTCGTGCCACTTTTGGCAGTGGTGGTATACTCGTAGCCTTTGCAATAATTTTAGCTTTTAGGGTTTCATACTTAAGCAGCTCTTGTAAGTCGATATTTGTGCCAAAAGACTGCATTTTTTCCAGCAATATGTCTTGCTTTATCGGCTTAGAAAGTATTCCTGCAATTTTATACTGTTTTAATTTGAGAATAATTTCTCTATCCGGTTTATCAAGAATAACAAATACCTTTGAATATTTCAATCCATCCAATTTACTTATATCTTCAGCACTTTTTGCTTCAAACAGAACTATATCGGCAATGGCAGCATCTTGCACAAAGGAAAATGTGTCTTTAAGCTGCCTGTAAATATCCAAAAAAGTTTGATTATCACCTTCAAAATATACTTGATACATTATTCACTCTTAAATTTATAGATTTCCTCCAACAGCTGCTTTGGGCTAAAAGGCTTTGTGAGATAAGAAGTTGCTCCAAGCTCTACCCCTTTTTTTATATCATCTTGGGTAGCCTTAGCTGAAAGCATAATTACAGGAATATCTTTTAACGAACTATCCCCCTTTATCCTTTCCAAAGTCTCAAGACCATTTAGCTCCGGCATCATCACATCAAGCACTATCACGTCAGGCGATTCTTCTTTAGCCCTTTCAAGGGCCTGAGCCCCGTTAGAAACTTCTATCACATCAAGTCCACTCTTTTTCAAATGCAATGACACGACCTTTCTCAGTCGCAATTCATCATCTGCTATCAATACCTTCATTTTAACTGCTCCAAAATAATTTTGTTATCTGTCATAGTAAATTTTACACCAACGCTATTTAAAATTTGACCAAATAAGCTGAAGATTTCAGGATATTTATCATTAAGTTTTTCACTGCTAATCTCTATCTTTTCCGCCAGAGAAATATTTAAAGCTCCTGAAGCAAGCTTTATAAACTCATAAAGGATTATTTTGTATATATTTTTAAAAATAAAATTATCAGTTAGCACTGTATCATTTTGATAATCTTTCACAATATTAAGCTCACTACTTGTAATATATCCGTTTACTGATTTTAAAAACTCTTCGGTAATTTCCTTGACGCTGACTTTTTCCTTATTGACACTCTCATCACCACTTAAATATTTAAATACTATATTAAGGCCTATATCATATAAATCCAAAAGGTAAGCTGCCTCATACACAATATCAAACTCTTCACTTTCAGTCTCTACAAAACCTACCTTAAGGCATTCTATCGTGGTAACTATTTCTGTAGTAAATGTCCTGACATTATGAGAAAAAAACTCATACACCTTATTTAATTTTTTATCCGACATTGACTTCCCCTGATGATTTTAATCTAATTATATCATAGATAGTATTAAATGAATAATCAAAGTCTTCCGATTCACTCCACACAAGTGCGGTTTTAAACCCGAACTTTTTTGATGCATTTAAATTTCTATGAGAATCTTCAAAATAAATTGACTCTTTAGGGTTAATACTTAGTTTATCAATAAGTTTCAAATATGCGGGCTCAAAAGGTTTCGGAAATTCAAGGTAGTCTTCAATGGAAAAAATTTCTACAAACTGCTCCAATATCCCCAAACTTGAAAGAGTATTGATAGCATGCAAACGAGAGCCGTTTGTAAATATTATCTTCTCACCGTCTATATCTTTTAAGACTTCTATTAGCTTACAATCTTTGCCAAGCAGATTGGCATAATCTATATCATGTACAAAATCCAGATAATCTTGAGGTTTTACCTTATAGTGCCTCATAAGCCCAAGCAAAGTAGTGCCGTAAGTATTCCTATAAAAAATCCTTAATTCATCAACACCATCAAGTTCTAAAACTTCTTTCATAAATACGTTTATACGCTTATCGATTTCATTCAAAACACCGGAAGAGGGGTTATACAGAGTATTATCCAAGTCAAACACTAATTTTTTCAAAAATTACCCCTTTTAAAAGATTTTTATTGTGTTAAAATGATATTATAAATTACTCAAAAAATAAAGCCTTTAAACTAAGGAGGAATAATGGACTGTATATTTTGTAACCTAATAAAAGGGAATCTTCCGTGCAGCAGATTCTATGAAGACGAAAATTTTGTCGCTATTCTTGACATCAGACCGGTTAATCTTGGTCACGCCCTTTTGATACCAAAAAAGCACTTTGTAAACGTTCTTGATGCTCCGGATGATGTGTCTGAAAAAATATATCCCGTCATCAAAAATATTACAACTGCTATGAAACAGGCATATAAATGTGACGGTTTTAATATTATTCAAAATGTTGAGGAAGCAGGCGGACAAGAGGTCTTTCATTCCCACATTCATATCATTCCACGATACAAAGAGGATGGGATAAAGTTTGGAATACCGCACAAAGCTTATGGTTCTCAAGAAGATATGTGTCTTTGGGCTAAGAAAGTAGCCGATATTTTAAACAGATAAAGGCGGAAGAAGTTTTCCGCCTTTTTTACTTATTTTACAGGCTCGTATCCTGCTTCTTCTATTTCAGAGTAGATTTTTTCAAGATTTGCTACGGCGTCATCAAATACGACTTTTACACTTTTTTCTGCTAAGTTTACTTCAGCATTTTCTACTCCGTCAAGATTTTTGAGAGCTGATTCCACTGCATTTTTACAATGGTGGCAACTCATCCCGTTTACTGTGATTTTGACCTCTTTCATCTTTTTCCTCCTTGGTGTTTGTTTATATTCATAACAAATCACTCATTACTACTTTCAAATTTCCATCTTTTCAGCCTTAGCGCGTTGCTGACAACAGAGACGGAACTAAATGCCATTGCAGCTCCAGCCACAATAGGGTTTAAAAAACCTGATGCTGCTATAGGTATGCCAATAATGTTATAAATAAGTGCCCAAAAAAGATTTTGTTTTATATTTCTTATCACCGCTTTACTAAGCTCGATACTCTTTGCTACCCCAAGAATATCCCCTTTTACAAGAGTAATATCAGCAGCCTCAATAGCTATATCCGTACCTGTGCCAATTGCAATACCTATGTCGGCTACGGCAAGCGCCGGTGCATCATTAATACCATCCCCAACCATTGCCACAATTTCTCCATTATTTTGAAGCTCTTTAATCTTATCAGCCTTTTGGTCAGGCAACACTTCCGCTATTACGTTGTCTATATTTGCTTTTTTAGCTATCTCATTTGCCACTTCCTTATTATCTCCGGTTAGCATATAAAGTTTTAACCCTTTATCTTTTAAAATATTTATCCCTTTTACCGAAGAAGCTTTTATCTCATCTTTAACGGTAATAGCTCCCAAATATTTTCCGTCAAGAGCAACATACACCTTAGTGCCAACGGTAGGATTTGACTCATCTGCAAAAGTGCCTTTTATTTGCTCCTCTATAAATTTTTTTGAGCCAACCAAAACAGTCTTGTCATCAAGCTCGCCTTTTATACCTTTGCCGGGCACAGCCTCTACATTTAACACATTCAGTAACTCACCCTTATAATGATTAACTATAGCCTCAGCAATCGGATGCTCCGAATATCTTTCAACAGATGCCGCTAATTTTAATGTAAAATCTTTATCTTCAGCTAAAATATTTGTCACAACAGGCTTACCTATCGTAATCGTCCCCGTCTTATCAAACACAACAGCAGTTACCTTATGCAATTTTTCAAGGTATTCTCCCCCTTTAAAAAGTATCCCGCTTTCCGCTGCTTTTCCTGTCCCAACCATTATGGATGTGGGTGTGGCAAGCCCAAGGGCACAAGGGCAAGCAATAACAAGGACTGCCACCATATTGATTATACTTAAGTTAAAGTCATGATTGCTACCAATAAAGTACCAATAGACAAAGGTTAAAATCGATATCCCAATAACTGTCGGGACAAAATAGCCGGAAATGACATCGGCAAATCTTTGTATAGGAGCTTTTGAACTTTGGGCTTCTTCAATAATTTTAACTATCTGAGCAAGCATAGTATCTTGCCCGACCTTTGTCGCCTTGTATTTAAAAGTATTGTTCTTATTGACGGTCGCCCCGATAACCTCTTCGCCGACCCCTTTTTTAACCGGAACACTCTCCCCGGTAATCATTGATTCATCTATATATGTTTCACCTTCTACGATAACCCCATCTACAGGCAATTTTTCCCCCGGTCTTACAATGACAATATCACCTTCTATCACTTCTTCAGTCAAAATTTCTTTTTCTACTCCGTCTTTTATTACTCTTGCTTTCTTCGGAGTCAAATCTATAAGCTTTGATATAGCTTCTTTTGTTTTCCCTTTTGCTCTTTCTTCAAGGTATTTACCCAACAGTATCAATGTAATTAAAATCGCCGAAGTCTCAAAATACAAGTGCCCGCCGGCAAAGATATTATACACACTAAAAAAGTAGGCGGCTGATGTACCAAGAGCTACCAACACATCCATATTTGCACTAAAATGTTTCAGATTGGCATAAGCCCCTTTATAAAATTGAAAACCGCAATAAAACTGAACAATTGTTGCAAGGAAAAGTTGAAAATATTTATTGGACAAGAAATCAGGTATAAGATACAATTTAAACATCATATCAAACATTGCCAAAAGAAACGGTATAGAAAAGGCAATGGACAATGTGAGCTTGAATCTTTTTTCTTTCACTGATTTATCGCTTTCTTGCAAAATCTTATTTTTTACCAAGTTTGGTTCATATCCGAGTTTGGTTATTTTTTCAGCTATTTGAGTCTCATTTTGAACACCTTTTAATACGTAAAAAGTCCCTTTGGCCATAGTAAGATTTACTACCGAGCTCAAAACACCCGGCATTTTTGCAACCTGCTTTTCTATCCTGTTTGAACAAGCCGCACAAGTCATCCCCTTAATATCAAACTCTACCTTTTCCTTCTCGACTTCATAGCCCAAACCTTCAATCTTATTAACAATATCATTGAGTTCAACGGAATCTTCCGCTTCAAAGACAACCTTTTCCGTAGTCAGATTTACATTTGGATTATGTATGTTTGGGAGCTTTTTAAGCATCACCTCAATTCTTCTTGCGCAAGCCGCACAAGTCATCCCTTTTACAGATAAACTATAACTTTTCATATTCGCCTCACATTGTATACCCTATGGGGGTATATATAAGCAAACTTTGAAATAAATCAAGAAGGAAAGTTCAAGGTCAAAAGTTCAACGTTCTATGTTCTATGTTCAAGGTTCAAGGTTCAAGGTTAAAACGTGTAAACGTTACAAAACGTAAACCGAAAGCCGAATAACGAAATTCGAATCTCGATTTATGAATAACGACTCACGGTTTACGAATTACTTACTACTTAGCACTTAACAGTTAGTTATTTATAGAAGAGGAGTTTTACTGCAAAGATGATGATGCAAACCGTGACAAAATATTGAATAAATTTATTCCCTTTTTTTACACTTACTGTTGTGCCTAAATTAGCACCTATTATGCTTCCAGCACCGAGGATAAGCCCCAAGGTAAAATTTACTTTTGCATTCATTATAAATATTACAAGTGCAAATAGTGTAAAAATAAGTATTACAAACGTCTTAACAGCATTACCTGCTACAAGGTCATACCCTGTCAGCATCATACCTGCCAAAATCAAGAAACCAACACCTGCCTGTATAAAACCTCCATAAATTCCGATAAGAAAAAACACAATAAAGATTACAATTTTTCTTCTTAAAGAAAAATCTTCATCCTGCTTAGTCTTTAATTTATTAAGAGGATTATACAATGTTATTAGAGTGATAACTATCATCAAGATTGCAAGATATTTTTTAAATGAATTCTCACTGATAATAGTAGCCCAATATGCCCCAAGCAAGCTCCCCAAAGTAGCAGGGATAGCCGCAAAAATCGCAAATTTTACGGGGAAAACACCATATTGATGAAATTTTCTTACAGCAAAAAGACTTTGGAGAAAAATACCTAATCTGTTTGTCCCATTTGCCACGGTAGGGGGGAGCCCCATAAAAATAAGAAGAGGTATCGTTAAAAATGAGCCGCCGCCGGCAATCACATTAACAAACCCGGTCAAAATGCCAACTAAAAATAGTAATATCTCTTTCATAAAGACTTAATAATATAATTTTTAATAAATGTCATTACAAATTAGACCTGCAGCCACCCCATTTTTTGCACTCTTATGCCATGTGTACACTCTTCTTTCTTTTCATATTTCCTTCGCATTCTTAGCAAGTTATCTACCGTACATTTCCTCCATTTTGTTGTTATTGTTGCTTTTTTGGATGAAAATAATATGCAACATCTTGGAAGCATTATTATTGTGACTAAATGTCAATTATATAAAAAAATGGGGTGATACCAAAAGAATTCAAGCCTCCTTAATAAACAAATCACCTATCTGGCTTTCTATCTGTTTTATTTGAAATTGTTTATCATAAATATGATCAAAATTATCTAAAAGTATCACCATCTTTTTTATATGAGTATCTATGCCTCCAATTACTTCTACGATATCATCATGAATCTCCTTTAATCCAACATTATTCCATATGGGTTCATGGTGAAATATTCTATTTCTTAATTTCCTTATTTCATTGAGTTTCCGAGAAAGGTATTTGCGGTTTCTATTTTTTCTTAGCAAATCAGGAAAAACTTTTTTGATGATTTTATGCCATAATTTAACATCATATCTCTTGTTAAATAAACTTGTCCAAAAACCAAAGTTAAGTTCCGCAATAATTTTACCTTTTGTCAAATCTTCAGTCCTTTTTGTTATTTCATCTTTAGCTTTTGATACAAGTACTAATTCATTTTTTTCTAATATGCCGTATTTATCTTCATACCAATCATCAAATCCAAAATAATCAATAATTGCATTATTAATACTGTTTCTTAAAGAAATTTCCAGAATTTGTAACAAAGGATAAAAGCATTCTGACAACTTTATATTCCATATATAATGGGATAAGATTATTTTATCATCTTTTGTTTTTAATATTTTCTCGTAAGGTGTTAATCTATCGTTTGATAAATATGTTCTGATAGATGTCGAAAAATTAGCTTGCATTTTACCTCATTTTTCTTATACTTAGTAATGCAGCCCACGGGCAAATCCTCTCACGCTACGAATGTAGCGGTGACGAACCCGTGGTTTTTTCTTTTTATAGTTAAAAAACTATTCTGTTGCAACATATTAAAATCTGCTATCACCCCATTTTTTACACTCTTATGCCATGAGTACACTCTTCTTTCTTTTCATATTTCCTTCGCATTCTTAGCAAGTTACCTATCGTACATTGCCTCCATTTTGTTGTTATTGTTGCTTTTTTGGATGAAAATAATATGCAAAATCTTGGAAGCATTATTATTGTAACTAAATGTCAATTATATAAAAAAATGGGGTGATGTCAGAGATTAGACCTCTTTTAAAAAATAAATTTATTCTTAAAGGCCTATAAATTTGAAATTTTGCGAATCAAACAAGCCTTTATCACTCATTTTAAGGTCAGGGATAACTAAAAGTGCCATAAATGAAAGTGTCATAAATGGTGAAGTCAACTTGCTCCCCATATTTTTTGCCATAACATCAAGTTTTTTATACATTTTTGCTACATTGTAGCCATCATCACCACTCATAATACCGGCAAATGATAAAGGTAATATCTCATCTGTCACCCCGTCACTTGCACTTATTCCACCCTCATTTTCCATTATAAGATTTACAACACGACAAAGGCTGTCATTGTCACAACCTACCGCGACAATATTGTGTGAATCGTGTGCCACGCTTGAAGCAATTGCCCCTGATTTTAGCCCGAAGTTTTTAATAAAACCTACTGCAGGTTTTGATTTTTCATAGCGATTTACTACCGCAATCTTTAAAGTATCTCTACTTGTATCGGCGACAAGCTCACCTGCAATAGAATTTATCTTAAATCTTTCTCTGCTTGTAATCAGACTGTTGTCATGCACAGTGATAACATTTACTTCCATATCTTTTTCGCTTTTAATTTGAAAATCTTCCTGGCTTAATTTATATTTCTTAAAATTATTAACCTTTTCAAATGACTTATATGGGTACTCCGGTCTACCGTTTCTGGCAACAATTTCACCATTTATGTATGTTCTTAGTACTTCAAAATTTTTCAAATCGGAAACCACAATAAAATCTGCACTGTCCCCTACCTGCAAAAGCCCCACATCAAGTCCGTAATGTTTGACGGGATTAAGTGTTGCAGCCTTTAGTACCTTAAAAATATCAACACCAAGTTCCACGGACTTTTTCACGAGAAGGTTTATATGCCCATCCACAAGGTTATCAGGATGCAAGTCATCGGAGCAAAACATACAATAATCAGGATACTTCTCAAACAACGGGTAAAGAGTGCTGAAATCTTGTGCAGCAGAGCCTTGCCTTATCTGAATTTTCATCCCAAGATTTATCTTTTCTTCAGCTTCCTCAATACTTACAGACTCATGGTCAGCAACTATCCCTGCCTCAATATATTTTTTTAAATCTGCTCCTCTTAATTTTGGAGCATGCCCATCAATCTTTCTGTTTAATTTTTTTGCAATTTCAATCTTTTCAGCCACATTTTCGTCATTATAAATTACGCTGGGGACGTTCATCATCTCCCCTAAAAATTTTAAATCGTATTTTTCAAAAAGATATTTTATATCTTCAATATCAATTTTGCCCCCTGCCGTTTCATAATTTGTAGCAGGGACGCAAGATGGCACACCAAAATATACTTTTATAGCAGACCCTTGTGCATTTTGGTGCATAAATTCTACACCTTTTCTACCTAATACATTTGCAATCTCGTGTGGGTCAGCCACACAGGCAACAGTCCCATGAGTCGAGGCTATTCTTGCAAATTCGTATGGAAGAAGCATTGAACTTTCTATATGAATATGAGAATCAATAAATCCCGGTAATATGAATTTGTCCGACTTTAAATTTTCCCTAACAATATCCTGTATTCTGCCATTTTCAACCACAATATACCCGGGGTAAATCTCTTCCTTTATAACATCTACAATATTTCCCGAAATCTTCACTTTATTTGCCGCCTAAGATTTTTCTATTTTTTCAATCGAGATATTAAGCTGCCCGGAGCTTTTAAGATAAACCCTTAATATTACAAAATATATCCCGAGCACAACAAGGGAGACGACTGCTGTAACAATATCTTTTGAAAATACTTTATCAACTGTCACAGCTATTATAAGCATTAAAATAATAGGAAGGATATATGCCATCAAAACAGAAAAAAGAAGGCTCTTTTTAGATAACGAAATTATTACTTCACTGCTTATATCTATATTCTGGTCAGATGTTATGGTAAAACTCTTTTGAGAAGTTTCTCCACCATGGCAGCTCCCCCCCATAGAGCATGATGAGCAAGCAGACATAGGCATCACTTCCACTACGTATTTATTTTCATCAATCTTCTTAACGACCTTGCCTCTATGCGTTATTTTTTTTGACATAAATTTTTTCTCCTAATTTGTTATCAATTGCAAATCTGCTATGATACACTTCAAATATTATTGTAGGATTTTTTTGTAATACTTTCAATTCTGTCCCCGGCAAAATCCCCATAGACAGAAGTTTTTTCATCGATTCCACATCAGAAGAATCAATGTTTTCAACAATATAAGTTTCTTTAACCCTGGCATCATTCAAATTCATTAATACCCCCAAGCAGTAAGTAACATATTTAATAAAATACCGAATATAAAAGCAAATGGTATTACGGACAAAAATATAAGCACTGATGTCTTGGCACCCCTTTCCTTAATCATAACAGCAAACTGTGCAACACAGGGGACAAAAAGGGTCAATACTACTGCAGCAACCACCATCTGCTTATTTGTCATAAGATGCTGAATATCGTATAGCCCCGCTGCTCCAAAATCCCTTCTGAAAAAACCGTATAAAAATATTTCCCCCATCTTGTCAGGCAAGCCTGCCCACTTTGCGGGGAATGTCAAAACATATGTCAAAAAGTCAAATATCTTTGTAATCTTCCCTATCCATATCAGAGCACTTACATAGATAAATATAGGGATAATCTCAAAAGCATACCATTTTAGTCTCGAAAAGGTTTTTACCATTACATTGCCAAATTTTGGCATCCTAATAGGCGGTACTTCCATAAAAAATGTTGCCCCGTCCCCTTTAGTATATTTGTTAAGGACATAGCCTGAAATCAGGAAAATAACCAAAATAGAAATAAACCAAATCATAAGCATAGAAAAACTGTCCCCCAAAAGCCCTAAAATTACTCCAAGCTGAGCAGAGCAGGGGATTGTAAGGGCAAGGAGAAATGTCACCAAATATCTTTCCCTTTTAGTCTCAAGTGTCCTTGTGACAACAGTAGCCATAGTACCGCAACCAAGACCTAAAATAAGAGGGATAACTGACCTTCCGCTCAGACCGATTTTCTTCAATATTTTATCAAGGAGCATTGAGATTCTCACCAAAAATCCTGAATCCTCAATTATCGAAAACATCAAGAAAAAAGTTGACACTACAGGCAATACAATTGCAAAGGCATATCTTACCCCAAGTGTAATCATTCCGTAATCTCCGGCAAAAAGATTAAAGAATATGCTGTCACCAAGAATTTTTCCAAAGAAAGCATTTACATAAGGGTTGATAAGCTCTTCAAATATTTTTGTTTCAATCAAATCCACAAGAGTGCCTGCTCCAAAGCCGCCAACAAACTTATAAAACCCAAAATATAAGATAACAAATACGGCGAAAAATCCAAATATAGGATGAAGTGTCAGTTTATCTAATAATTCTGTTATTTTAATTTTTTTAACACTTTTATCCTCCGATATATGCTCTTTAATTATTTCGGCAGCCATTTTGTGCCGGTCGTAGGCAATGCGAAGATTTATATCTTTATCATAAAATTCACTAACCTTAGCTTTAATTTCTTCAATATTTTCCTTATCTTTCAGCAAATTGTACGCTTCGTTGTCATTTTGGAGAAGGAGTGTCGCAATGCTCCTTTTACTAATTGGATATTCACTTTTTATAAGTCCGGCCACTTCAGTTATGGCTTTTTCTATATTTTCCGAATATTCCACAGTAATAGGTTGGTATTTATACCTTTTTTCAGCAACGCTAATTATCCTTGATATAAGGTTATCAAGTCCATAGCGCTTTGTAGCAATAGTACACACCACAGGAATACCAAGGTCATGCTCGAGGTGTGAAAGCTCGATATCAAGCCCTCTCGTTTTAAGCTCATCATACATATTAAGTACAAGTATAACAGGAAGATTTGCTTCCAATAATTGCAGCGTCAAAGGGAGCATCCTTTCTATATTTTTAGCATCAATGACATGAAGTATTACATCAGGCCTCTCTTCCAATATAATCTTTTTAGTTACATTCTCCTCTTCAGTAATTGTAATCATATTGTAAAAGCCCGGCGTATCAATAATCTCAAGCTCGTGGTGACTGCCTATTTTTGTAGTCCCCTTTGTTATAGATACAGTCGTGCCCGGGTAATTCGAAACGGAAGCGTATTTGCCTGTAATATGGTAAAATAAAAGACTTTTCCCTACATTGGGATTTCCTACCAATAAAACCTTATATTTTTGAGCACCTGTCATACGTCCTCCTATCAATTACGAGGAAAGTTAGATAAACCTAACAAAAAAGTCAATACTTTTTTTTTCATTTCAAAAAAGTTTTTATATCAATCGATTATAAATTCAAAACCACCCGTTCTCAATGTTTCTACAGATAATTTAAAAGCATTGATTATACTTTCAATATCTTGCCTCGTATGTGCAGCAGAGATAAAACACGTTCTTTTTTCCCATGTGTAGATATTGTTGTAAATCAATATTTTAAACAGTAAGTCAAGCTCCAAAGGCTCCAGAGTCAAGTCATATCTTCCAAGCCCGAAGAATCTAAACATCGACTCACAATAATCAAGCCTGAGGGGGATATTTTTACCCTTAAAATAGCCATTTAATGATTCAGCAAGATATGCCATATTAGCACGCATCTCTTCATATATACTATTTTTCCTCTTTTTAATCTCCGTCAACGATGCTTTGGCCGCCGCAATAGATAGAGGATGCTTATAATAAGTCCCTGCGTGAAATATTACATTATCGTGCGGTGCACTTTTATCCCCAAATTGCCACATCCCGCCGTCCAAAAGCTGCATATATTCATCCTTACCGGCAACGGCACTTATCGGCATTCCTCCGCCTAACGCTTTACCATAGACCACCAAGTCAGCCATCACGTCAAAGTATTTTTGAGCGCCTCCCGGACTTATTCTAAAGCCTGTAATTGTTTCATCAAAAATAAGGGCAGTATATGTAGTAGAAGTTATCTCCCTTAAATTATGCAAAAATTCTTTAGGTCTTAAGGCAGGGTTTCTACTCTGTACAGGCTCAACTATTACAGCCGCAATCTCTTTTATATTTTTCTTTATAAACTCCAACGACTCAGAAGCCCCGTAATCCAACACATACAAATCTTTTACAAAATTATCAGGTGTCCCGATAGAGATTGGCTTAACACTGTTAAAATTTCCCACGCCAAGCACACCGTCAAAAGTCCCGTGATATGAGCCTTTAAATATTACTATTTTATTTTTCCCCGTTTTCCCTCTTGCAATACGAATAGTAGTCATGACAGCCTCAGTCCCGGAGTTACAAAAAGCTACCCGCTCTACACCTGTCAGCTCAGAGATAAGCTCAGCAACTTCAGCAGACAATTTAAGCTGAGGGCCAAGTTCAACTCCAAGCTCAAGCCTTTCTGAAATCGCCTTTTTAACAAAATCGGGGTTGTGCCCCCAAAAATTTACGCCGTAGCCCATGGCAATATCTGTCAGCAGATTGCCATCTATATCTTCAAAATGTGCCCCTTTTGACCTCTTTGAAAATATGGGGAAAATAAGCTCTTTGATACTCTTTTTAAACGTCAGGGCATTCATCCAGTCACAGTAGACAAACCTTTTCTCCTGAATCCATTTTTTGGAAGATTCAAATTTATTGCTGTAAGCCATTGAAAAATCATCTATAAATTCCTGTTGTCTTTCTGTTAATTTGTCTTCAAAAAGTCGCATAGACCTATGATTAACCTTTGCCATGACACGCTCCAAGTTTAATTTTCTTGTAAATATCAATATTTTTTACTATAAGCAACAAATAAAAATATGAATTTGGGTAACTTCAAATACTCAATTTGGAGAGGAAAAATGATTAAATCTGAGATTTCAAAAAGGGCTTTCTTTATATCACTTAATAACAAATCGGGTGAAAACAGACTGAATATGAGTACGCTCAATCAAATTTACTCTGCACTTGAAAAGGGTGAAACGGATAAAAATGTTGATGTAATTGTTATAAAAAGCGAGCTTGAATATTTTTCTAAAGGTGCACCTATCGATGAGCTTGTCAAGTTTAATGAAGCTGAATCAAAAATTTATGCTAAATTAGGCCAAAATATCATAAAAAAGATACGAGAGATTAAAAAACCTGTAATTGCTTGTGTATGCGGCGACACTTTAGGCGGTAGCTTTGAGATTGTACTTGCCTGCGATTTGATTCTTGCCACAAGCGATGCAAGATTTGGATTTGACGAGGTAAATTTCGGACTTATCCCCGGTTTTGGCGGCAGTCAGATAATTGCCAAAAAATCTCATGAAACACTTGCAAAATATTTAATTTTTACCGGAGAAAAAGTTGATGCAGAGTTTCTCAAGCAATATGGGATATTTTTGAGCACCTACAAAGATAAAAATGAGCTTGAGCTAAATTTAAACTTACTCCTTGAAAAATTTGAGTCAAAAAGCCTTTTTGCCATCGGTCTTGCCAAAGAAACCATCAATAACGGACTTGAAACAGATTTTAATCAGGCACTCCTTATTGAGCAAAATGCTTTTACAGTGGCTTTTGCAAGCAACGATAAAATTGAAGGGATGAGCGCCTTCCTTGAAAAAAGGAGCCCGGAATTTAAAGACAGGTGGGAAGATTTTGAGGAGATAAAATAGATTAAAATGGATATAGAAAGACTAAATATACTAATAAGCCAAGGTGAATCCGAATTTGTTGAGTTTAAGTCTTCTTTTGATAGGGAAACTATTGAGTCAGTTTGTGCCTTTGCTAATACAAAAGGCGGCAAAATTGTTATTGGAATCACAGATGATGGTAAGATAAAAGGAATCAACATAAATGATGAAACTTTTCAAAATTGGATAAATCAAATAAAAACATCAACATCGCCTTCTATAATTCCAGAGATTGAAAAAATAGACATCCGTGGAAAATCTATTGCAATATTACATATAATTGAACAACCGATTAAGCCAGTAAGCTATAAAGGTAGATATTTTAAAAGAATAAATAATTCGAACCATCAAATGTCCCCCATTGAAATTGCCGATGAGCACCTTAAAACGATAAATTCAAGTTGGGATTTTTCTCAAGATTCTATACATACTATAGAAGATATTTCTTTAGAAAAAGTCAATCGCTTTATTTCAATGACAAATCAAAAAAGAGCTTTTCCAATAATTGACGATCCACTAACTGTTTTAAAAAAATTTCAAGCAATCAGGGAGAATAGGATTACTTTTGGAGCATATCTGCTGTTTGCAAAAGACTGTCCAATAGTTTCTACTATTGAAATGGGAAGGTTTGTAGACGAGACGAATATAAAAGATGATGTGACAATTAGAGAGGACTTATTTTCTGAAGTCGAACTCATAATGAATTTTATTGCAAAACATACAAACAAAGCACTTGTGTTTTCAGGTAACCCTCAACGGGAAGAAAAATGGGATTATCCTATGGAAGCGATCAGGGAGATAGTTTTAAATATGATTGTACACAGGGACTACAAAAGTAGTTATGACTCAGTCATAAAAATCTACAATAACAAAATTGAGTTTACTAACCCTGGTGGACTACCTGAAGGATTGACAGTAGAAAGCCTGAAAGAAGGAAATTTTGTATCAACACCAAGAAATAAATTAATTGCGGCAATTTTTAAAGAAGCAGGACTTATTGAAAAATACGGCTCCGGGATTAAAAGAGTCATTGAGGCTTTTAAAAAGTCTTCTATGCCTGAGCCTATTTTCGAAAGTACAGATAATTTTTTTAAAGTAACAATATTTAATTCACAGAGTCATATTGCACCAGAAGTTGCACCAGAAATTGCACCAGAAATTGCACCAGAAATTGCAACAAAAATACTTGAAATAATAGCGCAAAATCCCTATGTGACGATTAATGAAATTAGTAATATTATTGGTAAAAGCCTCAGATCTACAAAAAGCTACATAAGTGTTTTAAAGAAAAAAGGTATTCTTATTCGTGAAGGTAGTACTAAAAAAGGGAAGTGGATAGTTAATAAAAATATGGAGATAAAATGATAAAGTATAGTATTGAACAAGAAATAGCCACGATAGAGCTTTTCCCCGAGGATAAATTTAATATCCTAAATATCCCTACGATAATTAAATTAAGGGAGACTTTTAAGGAGATTTCTATATCGCAGGCGAAGGTGATAAGGGTCAAAGGGCACGGCGGCTCATTTGCCGTAGGTGCAGATATCAGACAAATGATTAAATACAGCGGATTTACTGCAAAGAAGTTTTCTATACTTGGCAACTCCCTTTTTAAACTTATGGACAGTATCCCTCAGGTAATAATTGGGGAGATTGACGGATTTTGTATGGGTGGCGGGGTTGATTTTGCTGCAAGCTGCGATTTTAGGCTTGCTACTAAAAAGAGTAAATTTGCTCATCCGGGAGCAAAGCTTGGAATAATTACAGGTTTTGGAGGGACACAAAGACTGCCAAGGCTGATGAAACCGGCACATTTACAAAAATTATTCTTGTTTGGTGATATGGTGGATGCAGAGTTTATGAAAGAAGCTAATTTTATCTTAGAAACATTTGAAAGTGTTGATGAGATGAATAACTTTGCCGACAATTTTGCCAAAAAAATTGCACGTAAAAACAAACTGTTTTTAGGGGAATATAAAGGGTTTGTAGGGAAATGATGTTCTACGTTCTATGTTCTACGTTCTAAGTTAGTGTTAAGTGCTAAGCTTATTATGATTTTAACTGTTAATAATTTTTACAAGCCTGTAAGACTATCACTTATCATTCAAAATCCATAATCCAAAATTTTCGCGTAGCGAGCCTAATTCAAAATTTATAATTCACAATTCATAATTCATAATTCTTGTCTTTAGGAGCATCCCCCTTGCCTAATCCTTCATTTTCGCCTATATTTTGTGAAAGAGTATACTCACTGCGGAGACAACTATGCAAACATTAAAAAAGCTTCCAATAGGTATCCAAACTTTTAGTAAAATAATTGAAGGCGACTACATTTATGTTGACAAAACAAAAGAGGTATTAGAATTAATAGAAAACTACTCTTATGTTTTCCTTTCCCGTCCCCGCAGATTTGGTAAGTCCCTTTTTCTTGATACATTAAAAGAATTATTTGAAGGGAATAAAAAGCTTTTTGAAGGTCTTTATATTTACGATAAATGGAACTGGGATGAAAAATACCCAGTGATTAAAATAAGTTGGGATGGTAAAAATAGGACAATAAAAGACTTGGAGTCGACTCTTAGAGAAACTTTGTTAGAAAATCAAAGAAGACTTGGTATAGAATGTGACGATGATTTGGATTTGGTTATCTGTTTTAGAAGATTAATTACCCAGGCATCAGAAAAATACAATCAAAAAGTGGTCGTGTTGATAGATGAATATGATAAACCTATTCTCGATGTATTGGATAATATTGAGCAAGCAAAAGAGCATCGGGAATATCTAAAAGGATTGTATTCTGTTTTAAAAGGTGTAGATGCCCATATCAAATTTGCATTTTTGACAGGGGTAAGTAAATTTTCCAAGGCATCTATCTTTAGCGGGCTTAATATGCTAACTGATATCTCTCTAAATCCCAAGTTTGGAAATATCTGCGGCTATACTCAAAATGACATCGAGACAACTTTTAGACCTTACTTTGAAAACGTAGATATGGAAAAGGTAAAAAGATGGTATAACGGCTATAACTTTCTCAAGGATAATGTTTATAATCCCTTTGACATTTTACAGTTTATCAGCAATGAATTTGTATTTGACAATTATTGGTTTGAAAGTGGCACGCCATCTTTTTTGATTAAACTCATAAAAGGGAAAGATTATTTTTTACCTAATTTAACTAATCTGGTTGTAGATAAAAAGATACTTTCAAGCTTTGATGTTGAAAATATTGATTTGGAAGTAATACTTTACCAATCAGGTTATTTGACAATTCAAGAGGTGATTGATACAGGCAGGTCAATAGAATATAGATTAAGAGTGCCAAATTTAGAAGTACAGATATCTTTAAATGATTACATCCTTCGTTATCTTTTCCATTATAAAGAGTCCCCGTCAAATCAAAATCTTACTTTTAAAGCCTTGTTTAATGCAGATTTAAATATAGTAAGAGATAATTTAATTTCTCTGTTTGCTTCAATACCATATTATAATTTTACAAATAATGAGATGAAGTTACATGAAGGTTTTTATGCAAGTGTAATTTATTCATACCTTGCATCACTTGGCTTCAGAATTGTTGGCGAAGATGTTACGAATAAGGGCAGGATAGATTTGACACTTTTTGTGGAAGATAAGGTTTATATTTTTGAATTTAAAGTTGATGGCAAAAAAGGTGAGGCGTTAAATCAAATCAAAGAAAGAAAATATTCTGAGAAATATTTAAATGAGGGCAAACAAATTTATCTTATAGGTATTGAATTTAGCTCTGAGGAAAAGAATATTACTAATTTTGAATGGGAAAAGGTGTAGGTTTAATGTTCAACGTTCTACGTTCTAAGTTCTACGTTCTATGTTCTACGTTCTAAGTTCTACGTTCAATGTTGCTTTTGACTTAACACTTAGCACTTAGTACTTAATACTAATTAAAAAGCCGGGTTGCCCCGGCGAATATTTTAAGATTTGCTGTCAAACAAGAGACCAATCATCTCCCTGACATTTTTTGACAATTTTAATGCTTCCTCAGAAGGTATCTGCCTAATTACCTCTTTTTCGTCGCTGTCAATCACCTTCACAATCACTTTGTCAACTTCTTTGTCTACGACAAACTGGCGTTTTATATTCAAATTTTGCAGTGTTTTGTTAAGGTCCTCAACGGCAGACTTTACCTGCTCCTCTGAGGGTTGCCTTTTTTCTGCCACAACCTGCTGAGTCTGTTGCTTAGCCATATCTTTTGAAGCCGCATCAATAGGTTTTGATGCCTGCTCCACCTGATGAGCTGTGACATTTCTTATAGTATCCAACATTTTAATCACCGCCTTTTTAGTTTAGAGCAGGGATGACCCTGCCCTTAAATTTTGTTACCGCCAGTTTACTGAAGAAGTTGTAAAGCCATCTGTGGCAACTGATTGGCTTGTGCAAGCATTGCAGTACCAGCTTGAGAAAGGATTTGGTTCCTTGTAAATTTAGCCATCTCTTCAGCCATATCAAGGTCACGAATCCTTGACTCAGAAGCAGTTAAGTTTTCTCTTGCAGTATCAAGGTTTGATATTGCACTTTCAAGCCTGTTAATCTGAGCACCTATTGTAGCCCTTGTGCTTGATACAAATTCAAGAGCCTTGTCAAGCTTTGTAATAGCTTTTTGAGCTGAAGATTGGTCAACCATCAGCACATCTTCAAGTCCAAGAGATTTTGTATCAATCTGAGCAATACTTACATTAATTGCCTGTCCTTCATTTGCACCAATCTGAAGGTCTGTAGAGTTGTCAACCACGTGAAGGAACACGTTCGTATTACTTGCAGCACTAAACTCTAATTTGCCATCATCATTAGAATCCGCTACGTCTACACCTAAAGAGCTATCTACCTTAACATCAACACCTGAAATAACTCCTTTTAAAGTATAATCGTTAACTGTGTCACTTCCAATTTCTTCACCTGTATGTGCATTTGTTACGGAAATTGTTAACTCTGAATTTTCACCTTCTTGAATTGTAGCAAGTGAAAGTCCATCAATAAGTGCCTGGTCTCCGATAAATGACAATTTACTATCATCACCAAGCAGGGCTGTTTGAATTACAAATGTACCTGCTACTGCTTGATTAGAGTTTGAATTGCTTACTGATTTAACATAATCTACAAGGTGATTATTTACTGTACTAGTATCACTGCCAACACCAAGCTCGTTAACTAAAGCATCAGTAAGTTTTTGCTCAAAGTCAGCTACAGTATCGCTACCTTCTAAAAAGATAGTTGTCTGCTTACCATTACCAAAAATTGTAAGCTCTTGAGTATTATCAAAGATATTTCTTCCATCTGCTGTTACAAATCTTGCAATGTCAGAAAGCTTGGTAGATGTCGTAGCTCTATCCCCTGGGCCTGCAACATCAAATTTTAAATCACCTGCTAAAGCAGCACTTAATTTACCCATTTCAAACGTAAAGCTACCTAAGTTTACGCTGCCATTTGCAGTATTTATTTCAGCAGTATAAAGAGTATTTTGTTTGTATTCAGAGCTACTTACAATATTGGCAAGCTCAAATTCTGCAGTTTTACCATACGAATCAGTAAAAGTGACATAACTGTTAGCAGCCGCTGTAGCATCAGTACTTCCATCAGTTACCCAAAATAGTTTTTTGTCACCTTCACTAAATTTAAGAGAATCAGCAGCTGAAAGTGTAATATCAATACTTCCATCTATATTGTTAATAACTATTGAGTGACTACCACCACTATAGCTAACACTAGTCCACTCTGTGACATCTCCTGTAATAGCATTAATAAATCTTGCCTTACCTACATCGGAAATATTAGCTCCACCCGCTGTCCAACCTTGAGCCATCTCAATTTCAAGATAGCCTGATGTGCCAGTTGCAGTAATAGTTACGCTTGTTAAATTTAATGAACTTGCTCCATTTACTGTTGAATCTACTAAATATGTCCCTACAGCACTACCAACATCTGTAGTAGATAAGTCCGCATTAGAAAAAGTTAGTTTGTAGCTTTTACTACTATCATTAATAGTACTATTTAGTCCACTAACATTTTTTATACTTCTTGCTGAAACATCATTATCAATAATTTCAGCAGCATAAGCTCCATCTTTTAATGTCATAATATCTGTTTTATATACATAATTAGTACCTGGGTTTGCCGCAATGCTAAGCTTGTAGTTACCTTCAGCTACTGAACTTTTAACTAAAGCATCGATTTTATTGCTGCTTGATGACCATAGTGCTGTAGCATCACCGTTTAATAACTTCTTAGTGTTAAATTCTGTAGAAGATGATATACGGTTAATTTCATCTTTTAGTTGGTCTACCTCTTTTTGAATCTCTTTACGGTCGTTTGATGTGTATGTGCCGTTTGCAGCTTGTACTGCCAATTCTCTCATCCTTTGGATGATGTTTTGTACTTCTTGCAAAGCACCTTCACCGGTCTGCAGCATTGATATACCGTCTTGAGCATTCATACTTGCTCTTTTAAGACCGCTGATTTGTCCTCTTAATTTTTCAGAAATTGCAAGCCCTGATGCATCGTCACTTGCGTGGTTAATCCTAAGACCTGAAGAAAGTTTTTCCAATGTCTTAGCTGTTGCTGAATTTGTTTGCCCCAAATATCTTTGAGATGTTAACGAAGAAATATTGTTGTAAATTGTAAGTGCCATAACTTACCTCCATGTGTTTTTTAATTTTGGCATCCTTGCCTTTTGTTAGTTAAACGTTCAACGTTCTACGTTCAAGGTTCTACGTTAAATGTTTCAACGTTCTAACGTTCCAACTTTCTAAAGTTCCTACGTGCTAACTTTTCTTCTCACCTCCTTGCCCAATTTTCTTTAGAAAACAAAAAGGGCCGACATGGTTTAAAACCACATCGGCCCGATTGTCTCAGTACCTTTTCCTATTTAGCTTTCTGACTACCTAATCGAACAAGGTGCGAAAAACTTTAGAAAAATTTTACATTTTCACATACCCGATAAAATTTAAGCACTTAATCCTAATCCTACAAAGCAAGTTTTAAATATTTGTGCTATAATTTATTATCCTATCCCAAGGAGATATGTCATGAAAACTTTAAAAATTATTTCAGTTATCACAATTTTCCTTTATGGACTAACTTTTCCCGGAGTTGCCAAAGAAAAAAGGTATGATGTAGAATCAGGTATTATAGAATACGCCATCTCTGCCACAGGAAATGTTTATGGGATGCAGATAAAAGAAGAAGGGGCGTCCACACTTATTTTTAAAGATTTCGGTGAGCTTGAGCTGCAAAAGTCAGAGACAAAATCAACCACAATGGGCAGGCAAAATATTACCAAAGAGATGTCAAAATATGACAAAGATATAGTCTA
Organism: Deferrivibrio essentukiensis; assembly: GCF_020480685.1. Taxonomy (NCBI): domain Bacteria; kingdom Pseudomonadati; phylum Deferribacterota; class Deferribacteres; order Deferribacterales; family Deferrivibrionaceae; genus Deferrivibrio; species Deferrivibrio essentukiensis. The sequence goes on along the minus strand of NZ_JAJAFU010000013.1, from coordinate 29,801 downwards.
CACCGTAGATTTTGATGAAAATATTATTATCAAGGCAAACATAAATGAAATGCAAAAGATGAGCGAAGAATACAAAGATTTAAAAAGCTTTTTGAAGTCGAACAAAGCTAAAAAAGTAGGGCATGAAAAGGTGCTCGGATACCCTTGTGATATCTGGCAATATGAACAGGCAATAATTTGGATTTATAAAGGGATACCTCTTAAAAGTAAAGCAGAAGTGATGGGGGTAAAAAGGGTAGAAGTCGCAAAAAAAGTACAGTTTAATATAAAAATTAGCGACTCTGAGTTTAAACTGCCCAATTATCCTATAAAATCTTACAGGGAGGTGATGAGCGGGCCGGACAGTCAAAAGGGGGATAACAATCAGCCAAGTCAAGAAGAGATTCAGCAGATGATGAAACAATTTATGGGCGGGAAAAATTAAGAATTAGTGATAAGTGTTAAGTACTAAGTACTAAGTGCTAAGTATTAAGTTAAAATACCATCCCTGACACCAAGAGAAGGATACGTTTTTTTGCAGGTAAATAAATGTCGGGCTATGTAATAAGTTACAATAGGCTACCTAATTCTTTCACAATACCCATCCTTCGCTCAATTTCTCACTGAGCTTAATTAATAAAAATAAACAAACCTATTGCTTGCAACAGATATTTGTCATATATCATACAATTTCGGTTTATAAGAATCAGGCGACCGCAATGGCCGCCTGTTGTGTTAAAAAATTACTTTAAATTATCTGCTACTTTAAAGTCGCAACCAGTCGTTGCTTTTATATCCTCAAGGTTTGAGAATGGCGATATTTCAATAAGTGTAAGCCCTTCATCCTTATCAACAGTAAATACACCTTTTTCGGTAACAATCATGTCTACTACATTTTTGCCCGTGATAGGCAGAGTGCAGTCATTGAGTATTTTAGGACTTCCATCTTTTGCAGTATGCTCCATCATAACAATAAGTTTTTTCACCCCTGACACCAAATCCATTGCACCGCCGGGACCTTTGACCATTTTCCCCGGAATTACCCAATTTGCCAAATCTCCATATTTGCTTACCTGCATACCGCCCAAAACGGACAAATCAAGGTGACCGCCCCTAATCATGGCAAATGATTCTGATGAGTCGAAGAAACTAGCACCTTTAATATAGGTAACAGTTTGCTTACCTGCATTTATAAGGTCAGCATCCACCTCTTCCTCTGTAGGGAATGGCCCGATACCGAGTAGCCCGTTTTCAGAATGAAGAATAATATTGATATCTTCAGGGACAAAGTTTGCCACAAGTGTAGGCATACCTATACCTAAATTTACATAATATCCGTCCCTTAGCTCTTTTACAATCCTTTTTGCCATCCACTCTTTTTGCTCATTAAACCCTTTTGCACTGATTGTACCTGTATTTACAGTCCTTTGCTCAATAGGCTTTTCGTAATTTGTACCAAGTACAAGTCTATCTACATAAATCCCCGGTAAATGAATGCAGTGAGGGTCAAGCTCACCTGTTTCAACAATCTCTTCAACTTCAACAATTGTTAATTTCCCCGCTTTAGCACAGGCCTCATTAAAATTATTGGCTGTCATTCTAAACATTACATTGCCTGCCTTGTCAGCCTTCCACCCTTTGACTATTGAAAGATCAGCCACAATACTTTCTTCTAAAACATACTCTTTTCCGTTAAATACCTTTATCTCTTTATCTTTAGTCAAAATTGTGCCGTAGCCTGTCCTTGTGTAAAACGCAGGGATGCCTGCACCTCCGGCTCTGAGCTTTTCAGCTAAAGTCCCCTGAGGGGTAAGCTCAAGCTCAAGCTCTCCGTTTAAATATTGCTGTTCAAATATTTTGTTTTCTCCCACATAAGAAGAGATCATCTTCTTCACTTGTCTTGTTTGTAAAAGCAGACCAAGACCAAAATTATCCACACCTGCATTGTTGCTAACAAAAGTCAAATCTTTTACTCCGCTGTCCCTTATTGCAAGAATCAATTTTTCAGGGATACCACAAAGGCCAAATCCACCTGCAGCAATTGTCATCCCGTCTTTTAAAACACCTTCTAACGCCTTTTCTACTGATTCGTAAACTTTATTAGCCATTAGTCACCTCTCTTAAAGTAGCTCAAGCAATACTGCCACAGCTTCACCGCCACCGATACAAAGGGTAGCAAGACCGTATTTCTCTTTTCTAAGTTGCATCTCATTTAATACTGTTACCACAAGTCTACCACCGCTTGCTCCAACAGGATGCCCGATAGAAACTGCCCCTCCGTTCACATTCACTTTATTTATATCAAGTCCAAGTTTTTTGATTGCAAAAAGTGGTACAGCGGCAAATGCCTCGTTTATTTCGTAAAGTCCGATATCGTCCTTTGAAAGTCCCGTTTTAGCCCAGATTTTTTCAATAGCACCTACCGGAGCCTCGCCAAAATCATTAGGATGGATACTGTTTGTAGAATAAGCAACCAATTTTGCCTTTGGCTTTAAACCATATTTTTTAACGGCATCTTCTGAAGCAAGAAGCACAGCTGCAGCACCGTCATTTATCGTGGAGGCATTGCCGGCAGTAATAGTGCCATCCTTTTTAAATACCGGACGCAAATTTGGTAGTTTTGATATATCCCCTTTAAAAGGCTCTTCATCTCTGTTTACAACTATTTCACCCTTTTTACTTTGTTTAACTACAGGGACGATTTCCACATCAAATCTACCACCTTCAACAGCCTTTTGGGACAAAGTGTATGACCTTATAGCGTATTCATCCTGCTCCTGCCTTGAAACATTGTTTTTTGCTATACTTTCTTCAGTAATCTCACCCATATGTCTGCCGGAATAAGGGTCAAGGAGGGCATCAAAAATCATTAAATCGAGGATATTGCCATTGCCCATTCTGTAACCAAATCTTGCCTTATCAAGTGCATAAGGTGTATTTGACATATTTTCCATACCGCCTGCAATAGCTACTTCGCTATCACCAAGCATTATTGACTGCGCAGCAAGCATAATTGCTTTCATACCGCTTCCACATACTTTATTAATTGTCATTGCGTGAGTCTTATCTTTTAATCCAGCCTTTCTCATCGCCTGCCTTGCAGGTGCCTGTCCGCTGCCACCCATAAGTACTTGCCCTAAAATAACTTCATCAATAGCATCAACATCAATCCCTGTTTTTTCCACAAGCCCTTTGATTACAGTTGCCCCCAAATCTGCAACATGGACATCTGCCAAACTTCCGCCATATGAACCAAAAGGTGTCCTTAAAGCTTCTACAATGTAAACATTTTTCATAAACATACCCCCATTTTTATTTGATAATACATTGTTGCAATTTGTATGCCTATATCAATAAAATTTTTAACTCTAACTATTAATAAGTTACAAATACATGTAAGACTGCCTGAATTATATTCAACTCAACATGCAGACATTTAAAGAAAATAAATGAGTTATAAACAATTCAAGTGAGTTATATTCGACTCATACAATTTTGTGTTTTTTCAAAAGCCTGACCACTTTTGTCTGAGAAAGGTTTAAATGTTTGGCTATCTGTCTTGTAGAGCCAAATTTTTTCTTAGCTTTCAGCAAGATATTTTTTTCAAACAGTGCAATCTGTTCGTCAAAATTTAACTTGTTGCCACTAAAATCTTCGTCAAAGAGCTGGTTAAGGTCTGAAAGGGTAATATTATTTGACTTTGTGGTAACCACAAGCCGCTCTATGGTATTTTCAAGCTCCCTCACATTGCCCCGCCAATTATACGTCTTGAAATACTCAATCACACTATCGGAAATATATTTGTAACTATTATACTTTTCATTAAACTTTTTCAAAAAATATTCGCACAAAATGGGGATATCATCCAACCTTTCCCTTAGGGGCGGAATATTTATCGGAATAACGTTTAATCTGTAATATAAATCTTCCCTAAAACGCCCTTCATTGACAAGTGTGTAAAGATTTTTATTGGTAGCAGCAATTATCCTCACATTGCTCTTTATCGACTTTGTGCCTCCTACTTTCACAAACTCTTTTTCCTGAATAAGTGTCAAAACTTTTGCCTGAACATTCAATGAGAGCTCGGAAATCTCATCCAAAAAAATTGTCCCCCCTTCTGCTGCCTCTACTAATCCCATTTTACCCCTTGTATTTGCGCCGGTAAATGCACCCGATTCATAACCAAATAACTCTGATTCCAACAATGTTTCAGGGATTGACGCACAATTTATTTTAAGAAATTTGCCATTTTTTCGATCACTCATCTTATGAATCAGACCTGCAAGAAGGCTTTTACCTACACCTGATTCACCAGTTATAAGGATATTCGCATCGGTGGGAGCAACTTTCATTGCCATATCAATAACACTATTCATACTGCTGCTTGTGGTAATGATATCCGACTCTTGAAGTTTGAATTCCCTCAATGTGTCTTTGTCCACTACATCAGTATAGTTAATTACGGTCAAATCCCATATTGTATTTACAACATACTTGAGGTTGCCATTATCATCAAATATCGGTTTCCCTTTTACAAGAAAATTTTTGCCTTTGCTTGTCCTGTAAGTGACGGTAGCAGGTTTTTTATTTTCAAGGACAAGGATACTTGCAGAGCCGCTAAAATATTTATATACATTGACAAGGTCATAGAGTGTCTTCCCCTCAAGTTCGTTTAAGGAAAATCCTGACATCTCTTCAAAAGCCTTATTCACCCAGAGGGTCTTACCTTGACTATCTACGAGGTAAATACCATTGTAAACATTATTAAAAATCAGTTTTGACAACTCCGGGCTCAACTCTTTCATAGAAATCTATGCAATGCTAATCGAACCTTTAGACTCTTTTTTGCTTTTATAAAGCATATCATCAGCAAGCTTTATCAAATCTACAAGAGGGATAGGCTCTTTCTCCGCTCCCATCTCCACGCATCCTGCACTTGCTGTTACAAGCTTTTCCAAATCAAACTCATTTGACAAGTCTTCCAGTAAATCGGTTACCTTACTGTGTATTATCTTAGCTTCATCCGCACCTTTTTTAGGGATAAGCATAAAAAATTCATCCCCTCCAAACCTGCCGATTATGTCGCTCTTTCTAAACTTTTCCTTAAGCCCTTTGCCAACTCTTCGCAAAAACTCATCCCCTACAAGATGTCCCAACGTGTCATTTACGATTTTAAAATTATCAAGGTCAAACATTATAAAGAAAAAAGGTTGTGCATATCTCCTATGCCTGTTTAAAAATATTTCAAGATTTTCATATAGTCCGTTTTTATTGTAGCAGCCAGTCAAATCATCTATTTTTGATTTCATCCTGATAAATTCACTATCGTAAATTTTTCTAAGAGAAATCCCTGCCTTAAAAGAAAGCTCCTTTATAAAATCAAAACTCACGGTTCCTGAAAAATCATCGGAAAATCTGTCAGTAGATTTGCTATAAATATTCAGACTACCCACAAGCTTATCATTTTCAAAAATAGGGCTAATGAGATATGAGCCCATCTCAGGATAAAGGTCAAACTCACTAATCAAATTTACCTTATTGCTACCGATATACGGTCTTTTTTTAAGAAAGAAATACTTAAATACGTTTGTATTGTAAAACTTAATGTGTTGATACTCCTGCGTGTTGTCAAAATCTTCAAAATTAAAAATATCTTTGTTTATACACAGATATATTTTATCAAGAGAAAAAATCTCTTTTAAGTAACTGAGAGGCCTTTCTTCAATATCTGAAAGTTTTCGAGACATCAAAAAGGCATATTCTACAATTTTAAACCCCTGATGCTTGACTTCATTTTCCCTGATAAGTCCGATTATCCCCTCAAGCTCATTTTTTAGCTCGGAATTTTCCTTTAAGATTGTATTTAATCTGCTCATTATTTAGCCTCCCCTAAATTTGAAGCGGTAGAGCTATTTACCTCAAGCTTTACATCAAGACTTAACACATTTTCCATAATATATTTTACCTTATTTTCTACCTGTAAAGCAATATTTTCATCTACCTCAAAGACTAACTCATCATGTATCTGCAACACAATATCAGCATCGATATCTCGGACATATTCATCACTCTTTAACATCGAAAGTTTTATCACATCAGCGGCAGAGCCCTGCAAAATAGAGTTAAGAGCCATCCTTTCTGACCTGTTTCTTAAAACGGGATTTTTGCTGTTTATTTCGGGGAAGAATCTTTTTCTTCCGAGAATCGTCTTTACAAATCCCTGCTTTCTCGCCTCATTTACCACCTGTTCAATGTATCTTTTCACCTTTGGGTAGGTCTTAAAATATGTCTCTATAAACTCTTTAGCATCTGCATTTGATACTCCTGTATCTCTGGCAAGACCGAAAGGGCTTAAACCATAAAGTATCCCAAAATTGACAGCTTTTGCTATTCTCCTCAAATCCCCCTCAATCTTCTCTTCGGGGAGTTTAAAGATTTTTGAGCCTGTAATCTTATGTATATCAAGGTTATTTTTAAATGCACTTAACAGGGTTTCATCTTGAGAAAAATGTGCCAAAAACCTCAGCTCTATCTGAGAATAGTCAAAAGATATAAATTTCTTCCCCTCGCTTGCTACAAAGGCAGACCTAATTTTCTTCCCCCACTTCCCTTTCAAAGGGATATTTTGTAAATTTGGATTATTGGAAGAAAATCTACCGGTAGCTGTGCCTGTCTGTTTAAATTCTGAATATATTCTGCCTGTATCTTTATCTATATACTCCGGCAATTTTGTGATGTATGTATTTAAAAGCTTAGTAAGCTCTCTGTATTCTATGATATTTTCAAGCAGTTTTTTGCTATGCTGATTCACAATCACCATATTTCTCAATGACTCTTCATCCGTGGAAAAACCTGTCTTTGTCTTCTTAAAGGGAGAAAGTTTCAGTTTATCAAATAAAACCTCCCGAAGCTGCTTTGGTGAATTTATATTTATCTCTTCGCCAATCTGCGAGTAAATCTCTTTCTCTTTTGCTAACGCTTCTGTTTGTATCTCATCATTCAATCTATCAAGTATTTTTCTATCAAGGGTTATCCCTGCATTTTCCATCCTGGCAATTACTTTTGTCAGGGGAAGCTCATACTTGAAATATATTTCATAAAGCTCATTTTTCTTTAGATTTTCAATCTCTTCAGCTACTCTATTTCTCACCTTTGCAATAAAATCATTCACAGATTCATTTTTGGACATCCCAAGCCCGCCACTGTCAGGGTTATTCAGCCAAGAGATAAGGAGTAAATCGCAAACATCATCTGTATAAAATGCTGATTGTTTGTACAAGTTTTTTATATCATAGACATATTTGACTGATGTGGTAGGCTGAGCATTTTCGATAATTTCGTTTTGCTTTGAAAGAAAAGTCTTGTTATCAATAAAGAAAAGAATACCCTCACTGAAATCTTTACTTTTTATTTCTTTGTCACTTGTTTTAAAAATTCTTTTATACAAGCTATTTAACTCAAGCTCTTTTAATACCTGTTTTATATCACCCTTAACCTTTAAAGTCTCAATGTTATCTATTACTTTCAGCCTTGCAAGCTCTCTACTTAAAAATGCTAACTCTTTATTCTCTGTGAGCTTATTCTTTAAACTACCTTTAATATTTTCCACATTTTCATATACACCCTCAAGAGAGCCGTATTCTTCCAATAGCTTTATAGCAGTCTTAGGGCCAACACCTTTTACCCCCGGGATATTATCTGCCGAATCGCCGCAAAGAGCAAGAAAGTCAAGTATCTTATCCGGATATACCCCTATCTTTTCTTTTACCGCTTCCTTATCTAAAAGGTTTCCCGTTTGATAATCAAGGAGCTTTACCTTTGAATTTACAAGCTGCATTAAATCTTTGTCTTTTGTCACAAGGTAAACTTCTCCGTCACTCTTTTCAGTCAAAGTGTAAATAATATCATCGGCTTCTATCCCTTCTATACAAAAGACATCTATCCCCAAAAGGGGTAAAATTTCCTTTACCTTTTCAACTTGAAAAATTAAATCCTCAGGGGTCGATGGTCTGTTTGCCTTATATTTCTCAAGCATTTTGTGCCTATCTGTTTCCCCTTTTGAATCAAATGTCACATATAATTTTTCAGGATTAAATTTTTCTTTGATAGAAAGTATCGTGTTTATAAATGAATGAATTAGCCCGGTAGGCTCACCCTTTGAGTTAGTCAAAGGTGGGACTTTGTAAAATATCCTGTAAGCAACCGAGTGGCCGTCTATAATAATTGTCGACATAACTATTTAATCCTTTTAATCACTGAATTTGCATGGGCATCAAGCCCTTCAGCCTTTGCAATCTCTACTATATTCTCACCTACTTTTAAAAGAGCATTTTTATTAAAACTGATTATACTCGACCGCTTTACAAAATCATAAGTGCCAAGTGGGGAGAAAAATCTTGCAGTGCCGTTTGTAGGAAGGGTGTGATTTGGGCCTGCGACATAATCGCCAACAGCCTCAGGGGTGTATTCCCCCAAAAATATTGCACCGGCATTTTTTATCTTATTGAGATACTCAAATGGAGTGCTAACATAAAGCTCAAGATGCTCCGGAGCAATCTCATTTGCAAGCTTGCACGCTTCGTCCAAATCATTTACCACAATAATTGCACCAAAATCTTTCAACGATTTTTCAGCAATATTTTTTTTGGGAAGTTCATTTAGTTGCTTCTTAACTTCTATTGCAACTTTTTCAGCCAATTTCATATCATCTGTTATTACAATGGAAGAGGCAAGCTCATCATGCTCCGCCTGAGAAAGCATGTCGGCCGCTACATATTCAGGGTTGGCAAATCTGTCTGCAATGACAAGTATTTCACTTGGCCCTGCAATCATATCTATATCAACTGTCCCAAAAACTATTTTCTTTGCCAAAGCCACATAAATATTGCCCGGGCCAACTATTTTATCCACCTTTGGTATTGTCTCCGTGCCGTAAGCAAGGGCAGCAACAGCCTGAGCCCCACCAATTTTAAATACCCTGTCAACGCCTGCCAGATACGCCGCAGCAAGCACCACTTCATTGAGCCTATTCTCCGTTGCGGGGGTAACCATAATAACTTCGCTAACCCCAGCTACCTTTGCAGGAAGTATATTCATTAATACCGTTGAAGGGTATGTAGCTTTTCCACCCGGCACATACACCCCAACCCTTTCAAGAGGAGTAACTTTTGCACCCAGTATGCACCCGTCTTCCCTTTCGTACATCCATGTTTTCTCAAGCATATTTCTGTGATATTCCATGATATTTCCTTTGGCAAGCTCAAGGGATTTTTGCAAACTTTCAGGCAAATTATCAAAACATGTTTTCAGATATTGTTTTTCAACCTCAAACCCTTTTGTCAAATCTGTCTTGTCAAATTTCAGAGTCAACTCTATAAGTGCCTTATCTTTTTCTGTTTTTACCTTATCAAGTATATCCATAACCACCGGAAGATACTCTTTATCAAATATCCCGCCTCTATCTAAAATCTTATTTATCTTCGGCGAATTTTTATCTACTATCAAATCTTTCATATAACCTCCGAAAAAGCTTGATAATTTATTATACATAATTTTTAAATTATACAAAGAAATAATTGTGTTGATTCATACAGGTTTTGATTTTATAGTTTTAGGGGGGTGCTGTATGGATGCCATCAAAAAGGCCGCAGAAAAGATAAAAAATGCTGACATACTTATAATTACCGCAGGTGCGGGGATTGGAGTAGATTCAGGGCTGCCTGATTTCAGAGGGGAAAAAGGGTTTTGGCATGCATATCCAATGTATGAAAGGCTTGGGCTTAATTTTTATGATTGTGCAAACCCTGCCCATTTTGAAAACGACCCGCACTTTGGTTGGGGATTTTACGGGCACAGATTGGAATTATACAGGAAAACCAAACCTCACAAAGGGTTTGATATTATGTTAAACTGGGGCAAAGAGCTTGTGAAAGATTATTTTGTCATCACTTCCAATGTTGACGGGCAATTTCAAAAAGCCGGGTTTGACCCTTATAAAATTTATGAAATTCACGGCTCTATTCACTATCTCCAATGCCTTTCCCCGTGCTGTGACGCAATTTGGGAAAACAATGAATCAGTTGATATCGACTATGAAACTATGAGAGCTAAAAATATCCCTAAATGCAAATTTTGCGGCCGAGTAGCAAGGCCCAATATTTTGATGTTTGGAGATTACTCATGGCTGCCAAGCCGCTCACACGAGCAATCGGAAAGACTGGATGATTTTTTAAGTTTTGCGTCAGGCAAAAATGTTGTCATTGTTGAAGTTGGCGCGGGGACTGCCATACCATCAATCAGATATACAACAGAACGACTTTCAAGACGTGAAAATGCAACAGCGATAAGAATAAATTTAAGAGAATCACAAATCGGTGGGGATAATATCTCAATCCCAATGAGGGGGCTTGAGGCAATTACTTTGATAGATGAAGAATTAAATGGATAACATTCAAAAGGTTAAATACAAAGATATATTTAAATTTTGGCTCCCTCTTGCATCAACCTGGCTTATGATGGCTTTTGAAGGGCCATACCTTGCAAGTATAATAGCAAGATTGCCTCAGGAAAAATTTAATTTGGCCGCTTATGGTGTGGCACTTGCAATTGGCCTTTTGGCAGAAGCCCCCATTATCATGCTTATGAGTGCATCGACGGCAATGGTCAAAGGGAAGCACAGTTATTACGATCTGAGAAGATTTGCAATTTATTTAAATATTCTGCTCACGCTGATAATTTCAATAATTTGTATCCCGCAAATATTCTACTTTTTTGCACAAGATGTTTTGGGGCTTAAAAGTGAAGTGTCAAAAATTGCACATATTGCAACGATTCTCCTAATCCCTTGGCCTGCTGCCATAGGGTACAGACGCTTTTACCAAGGGATTCTTATTAAAAACGGCAAAACAAAATATGTGGCATTTAGCACAATATTCAGGTTAATGTTTATGTCTGTTTCCGCAATTGTTTTATACAATTTAAATATACTTACCGGCGCCGCAGTAGGGACATTTTCATTGAGCAGCGGTGTAATTGCCGAGGCTGTTGCAGTAAGAATTATGGCTAATAATATTGTCAAAGGTATCAAGCAAAATGAACAAGATAAAAATATCCCTTTGATAACTATCTCAAAATTTTATATCCCTCTTGCACTTACCCCTCTTATTGGCCTTGGGGTTTACCCCGCTGTAACATTTTTTATGGGGAAAAGTATAAAATCTATCGAATCTTTGGCAGTGCTTCCTGTAATTAACTCTCTTGTGTTTATTTTCAGAAGCTTAGGGCTTTCATATCAAGAGGTAGTCATCGCTATTATTTCAAAGAATGAAAATAATTATAAGATAGTTAGAAACTTTGCGGCTTTTCTCGGACTATTTTGCCTTATATCCATGGGAATAATCGCATTTACCCCCGTATCTCATCTATGGTTTAAGGTAATTTCAGGACTCTCTGACGAACTTGCAAAGTTTGCCATGATTCCGGCTATGATTATGGTAGCTCTGCCTGCAAGTACAGTGTTGATATCTTTTCAAAGAGGTGTGTTAGTTAATTGCAGTATCACAAACCCTATCACTATTGCTACTGCACTTGAAGTGTCGATTATTATCGCTTCATTAATTTTGTTAATTAAATTTACATTACTGCCGGGTGCAATCATTGCTGCAACAGCACTTGTAATAGGCAGAAGTATAGCTTCACTATTCCTGTTTTTACCTATGAAAAACTGTGTCCCAAAAAATAATTAACTGTTGTCGGCTTCAACATACTCTGATAATTTCTCCATAAATCCCGGAAGCGCTGACTCTATTCTTATCCAAGGAGAAATCAACCTTACCCCTATAGGATTTTCAGTAAACTCCAGCCAAGCATTTTTAATTGCAACTGCATAAGATTCCACAGCCTTTATCTCTTCATGCCTATCGTATTGCAGTCCATTTATTTCTGCCAGTGCATAATATTGTTCGATAGTCCGCCTTGACTCTTGAATATATGTGGCAAGGAGTGTCCTGTAAAAAGCCTCAGAAACGATAACTCCGTCTTGTGCCAATACCCTAAAAGTGGTTTTTGCAATATCCGAAGCCATTTTGATAAGCCCCTCGTTTGGCTTCTTAACGTCAATTGTATTATGCTTATGTTCATAAGTATCCATAATCTCTACCTGGCAAACTTTGCTCAAGTGAACAGTTTGATATATTTCACTTAGTATGGATATCTCAAGCCCCCATGTGGGGGAAATCCTAACAGTCCTTGCAAGATCCGAAAGAAAGGCAAACTCTCCTGAAAGGGCATATCTGAAACTATCGAGATACCTTAAAAAATTATTTTCATGCCCCACAATCTTTTTCAACGACCTGATTAGAGGGATATAAAAAAGCCTTTTTACTCTGCCGTATAGCTTGTCGGTAACTCTTGCATAATAACCTTTTGAAAATCTGTAATTTAAATTTTTGTTTATAAGCGGGTAAACAAGCCTTGCAACCAATTCTTTTTTGTAGTTTAAAATATCACAATCATGAAGGGCGACAACGTAATGCCTGTTTTGAGCTAATATATATCCAAGCCCCATCCAGACTACTCGACCTTTACCGGGGATATTGAGTGGGAAGTCTTCCCTTAAAAGCTCGTCATAAAGCGCTTGCACCCTTTCCCCATGATTCCAAACGACCTTTACCTCTTGCGGTAAAACACTAAGCCTCTTTTTAACATCTAAAAACTGCTCCTTGTTGGCTTGGTCAAGGGACAAAACTATAGTCTCTATAAAGGGGACTTCCTTTAATTCATCAATAATGATTTTCATAGCTTCAGTCTCAAACTCTGAGTAAAGGGCAGGTAAAAGCAGAGCTATCTTTCTTCTGCCGGTGTATTTCATTATGTCATCAGATATCTCTTCAAACTTTCTGTTATTCAAATTTTGTAAAGTAGTAAAAAGTGAATTTTGATAGAAATCAGCCACAGTTTTCCTCCTTTAGAAACTTTATTAACGAATCACACCAACCTTTTGGCCCTACATAATTAGCTTTAACGGCATTCTTTATTCCGAGTAATTTTTTATCATAAGTGTGGTCATGTTTTTTTATTATAATCGGAATATCTACATTTGAGAGCAGGTCGTAGTCGTTGCCACTATCACCAAGCCCAATACTTACACAATTTTTACCTAAAATATCCTTAATATAGTTTAAAGCAACCCCTTTGTCCTGATTTTTGCTTACAAGATGATAAAATCTTCCACCCTTTAGTATCTTAAATCCTGAAGAAGCGGCCTCAGCTTCAAGTTGCTGAAGGTTGTTATTGTCTTTTATTATAAATGGCAAACTAAATTCTCTCTTCTTTAAAAGTCTGATTTTTTCAGCTGACAAATTAACCATTTCTGATAGTTTTCTTTCAGATATCTCAAACACACTGAGCAATTCATATCGGCTTTTTACCTGCTCATAAAAATTACCAACCTTTTCCAAACTTTCGCCGTAAACTTTGTTATACTTACTTAATTTACCTGGAAAATATACTGCAGCCCCATTCTCCACGGAAAAAACGATATCATATCCTATTTGAAAAATAATCTTTTCCACCTCTGTCTTTGTCTTGCTTGTAATAAAGGCAAGAGGTATATTTTTAGATTTAATTATGTTAATACAAAGTGTAGCTTCATCAAAAGAGTAAGTAAAATGGTCAAGCAGTGTGCCATCCAGATCAGTAAATATTATGTATTTCATATTAATATGTTAACACAATATTTAATTTTGTAAAGTTTATCAATAATATCAATATTGTATCGTCCTGTATTAGCTAATATCGGAAATTTAACTGACAAATTCAGATAAAAATGATATTATTTAACTATATTGCTTGCTTAATATTATAGCCTAATCTATAATCATTCTAAATAATGGAGGTTATCGTAGCAATGCTTTTTGTTTCAAGTGCTTATGCTTCTTAGTATGAATACTCAGTGTCACCTTATTTAGGGTATCACTATTTTACAGGGGAAAGAGATATTGATGATAATCCCGAGTATGGATTAAGATTAGGCAAAAGCTTAAATGAAAAATTTGAAGTAGAACTTGGCGTAGGATATATCCCTACAGAATATGACAACGGTAATGATACAAACCTTTTTCAATATTTAGGACATGTGAAATATTACTTTTTAGAAAATGAGACTCTTAAGCCTTATGGTGCTTTGGGGATTGCCGGCGACCTTAGCTCAAGTATGAATATTGGCCCTTCAGCAGCATTGGGTGTCAAGTACATGATAAAAGACAACTTTGGAGTTTTTGCCGAAGTAAGATACAATTATCTTTTTGGCGATGGTAACGATGTAATCGCTGCTCTCGGATTAACTTTTAATTTTGGTAAAAAGAGCAAGCCTGTTATGGATTCTGACAATGATGGTGTTAACGACAATATCGATAAATGTCTTGATACTCCTAAAGGGGACAAGGTTGACAGCACCGGATGTACTATAAAACCTGTAGTGCTTGATACAGACAAAGACGGAGTAGCTGATACGGAGGATATGTGCCAAAATACTCCTATGAATACGCCTGTTGATAAAAAAGGTTGCCCACTTGATACAGATAATGATGGAGTATTTGACGGGTTAGACAAGTGTCCTAATTCAGTAAAAAATGCAATCGTTGATAAAGATGGATGTGAAGTTAAAATTACACTTAACGTCCAATTTGATACAAATAAATCAGACATAAAACCTGAATATGTAGATGAAATCAAAAAATTTGCAGAATTCTTAAAAAGGCACCCCGAAGTTAAGGTAGAAATAGCCGGACACACCGATAGTGATGGTGACCGTGATAAAAATATAGCCCTTTCACAAAAAAGAGCTGATGCTGTTGCCGAATATCTTTCGACAGAATTTGGTATTGAAAAAGATAGAATCACAGCTAAAGGTTATGGCCCTGATAAGCCGGTAGCTTCAAATGATACAGAAGAAGGGAAAAACCAAAACAGAAGAGTAGAAGCACTACTTTTGAAATAACACTAAAACTTGCTAAGTGAGCTAAATGCTCACTTAGCCTTTATAAAATTCCGTCAAACTCTTGTAACAAAATATTAAACTCAATAAAATAAATTATCAAAAGACCAACAACTGATAATGAAATAGGGGTTGTAATCGTAATTAACCACAAAACATCAAGTAAAAATGCTTTAAAAGAAGATATATTTACCTGAGGAGCATTTTTTATCCTCCACAAAGCATCAAAATAGTCCTTTCTAAAGAAAAAAGTCATCCCAACAAAGAAAATACTGGCAGCAGAAACGGAAATTAGCAATATAAAAAAGTTTTGAGTAATGAAAAAATAATTAATACCTAAAAAAATTATTATAACAACACTGACAAATAAAATCGGCTTGTAAATACTATAAAATACGCTCGTAAAAATGGAATAAATAGGATTTGCCCCAAATATTTCCACATCGAAATAACTTCTCGACAAATAAACAAGCCCTGATAAAAGGAAAAACATTAAAATGCTGATTTTACCAATAGAAGCCAAATATATCAAAGCCCACAAAGGTATTCTACCTAAAAAAAATGATATAAAAGATATGGGACTGTCAAGCATATACCTTAATATTATTTGACTTTTACTCACCTGCCAGCTCCTTCAATTTTGCCAAAATATTAAGGGCTTCAAGAGGAGTTATACTATTCACATCCACTTTCCTCAACTCTTCCAATGCCTCATTTTCTTCAAAAATAAGCATAGGCTGGACAATTTGCTGCTCTTTTTTAGTTTTCCTTGCAAGCTTTGGCAGTCCGTCAAGACCAAATTCATTCTTTTCCAGTTGTTTTAAAATCTCATCACTTCTTTGGATAATCTCCTGTGGAAGCCCGGCCAGTTTTGCCACATAAATCCCATAACTTCTATCAGTGCTCCCCTCTATTATCTTTCTCAAGAAGATTATCTCATTTTTCCACTCTTTAACCTCTATGGTTAGATTTTTTGCTCCGTGATTTGCCAGAGGTATGTCTGAAAGCTCATGATAATGTGTAGCAAAAAGTGTTTTAGCCTTAACTCTATTCAATAAATACTCCGAAATAGCCCAAGCTATCGATACTCCGTCAAATGTCGAAGTCCCTCTACCTATTTCATCCAATATCACCAATGAGTTGCCCGTGGCATTATTTAAAATATTTCCAGTCTCAACCATCTCCACCATAAATGTTGATTCCCCTTGAGAAAGGTTGTCACTGGCACCGATTCTGGTAAAAATCCTATCAATAAAGCCCACCTCAGCATTCTTTGCCGGCACAAAAGAGCCTATATGTGCCATTATGCTGATAAGTGCAACCGTCCTTATATATGTGCTTTTTCCCGCCATATTTGGTCCTGTAATTATCATCAATCTGCTTTCATTATTATTGAGAAAAACATCATTTGGAACAAAAGGCTCATCCAAAAACTTTTCTATTACAGGGTGCCTGCCATCGATTATCTTTATTACATCACTGTCATTTACAGTCGGTCTTACATATCTGTTTGATTCAGCCACATCAGCAAAACTAATCAGCGTATCTATTCTCCCCAAAAGATTAGAAACATATCTAATCCTTTCACTTTGCTCAACTATCTTTGCAACTATTTCTTCAAAAACCTCTTTTTCAAGCTCTATCAGTCTATCTTCGGCGGTAAGAATTTTTTCTTCAAGCTCTTTTAACCTTGGGGTTATATACCGTTCGGCATTCACAAGTGTCTGCCTTCTTTCAAAATATTCGGGAACATTTTTAATTTGCGATTTTGGCACCTCAAGATAATACCCAAAAACCTTATTGAACTTTATCTTAAGGTTGTTAATTCCTGTCGCCTCTTTCTCTTCTGATTCAATCTTAGCAAGCTCAACACGGCTGTTTTTTCTTAAAAAACGCAATTCGTCTATCTCTTTTACAAAACCGTCTTTTATCGTCCCTCCTTTATCAATAGATACAGGTGGCTCATCAGCAACGGCTTTTTTCAGAAATTCACAAATATCTGACAAATCATCAAAATTATCAAACAAATCATCAATAAAAGGGTTATTTGTGCCTTTCAACATTTTTTTTATATCAGTAAGAGGGGCAAGCGAACTTGTCAGCCAGCTCAAATCTCTCGGTGTGCCTTTTTTTGCATTCAATCTTGTCAAAATCCGCTCAAGATCATACACACCTTTTAAAAGCTCTTTAATATTAACTCTTTTCTCTTTATTGTATAAAAAATATTCTACTATGTTAAGCCTGATATCTATCTCATTCAAATCATTAGTAGGTGACATAAGATAGACTGCAAGCAGCCTTTCACCCATAGGTGTGGAACATTTATTTAGAACATTAAATAGTGTGGCATCTTTTCTCCCGGATGTACTTTCAAAAAGCTCAAGCGTCTTTTGGGCAATAGCGTCAAGATACATTTGCCTGTCAGACAAAAACACTGTAGGCTTTTTTAGCTTTACATCGATTAACATCTCTTTGAGGTAGGATAAAAGGTAAAATACCGGTTTAACATATTCATCTTCCGTAATCCCTACAGATTTTAGCGATGAGCCACTAAAGTAGTCCGTTATCCCGATAAGCATGCTTTTGTAATGATAAACCCTTTCAATTTTAAAAAATGGTAAGTTTATACCATTGAGGTTGTCTATCTCCCCAATAATCTCTTTTGGTCTGAATTTGTTTATAATTTCTGACAATTCTTTTGAGTTAAAAAGGAATAAATCCCCTGTAGATATATCGGCAATTGCAGCATAATAAAAATCTCTTGCTTTAGATACTGCAACAAGAAAATTAAAATTTGAATTCGACAATGTTTCATCTTCAATAATGGTGCCGGGCGTTACAACCCTGACCACACCCCTTTTTACTATCCCTTTTACCTTTGAAGGGTCTTCCAACTGCTCACATATTGCCACCTTAAATCCTGCATTTAATAGCTTATTAAGATATGTTTGGTAAGAATGATAGGGGATACCGCACATGGGAGGACTGTTATCTGAAGACTTATTCCTGTTAGTGAGAGCAATCCCAAGGATTTTGCTTGCTGTTTTAGCATCATTATCAAACATTTCGTAGAAATCACCCATTCTAAAGAAAAGAATGCAGTCAGGATACTCTTTTTTGATAGAGTAAAACTGCTGCATCATGGGTGTTAACTTGGAAAAGTCAGACTCACTCATTGTCATTTAAAATCAATAGTTTCTATACTCTTGCAGTTTGGACAATATTCGTAATATTTATCAAAATCGGTACCGCACACGCTACAAACATAAATGTCACTAAACTTGAATTTTGACTTCAAACCTTCAGGAAGCTGTAAAGTTAAAATCTTGTTTTTTACTATATTTTTTTCACCAATATTATTTAAGTAATTTACAAGGACTTCATTCGCCTTTTCAGGATTATTCTTTTTTATAAAAAGATTTGAGCTGTAAACAGCATAAATGGGATTTGCAGATGACTGAGCGACCTTTTTAAAAACAGCAGACTCAAAATCCTTATAAAGCCCGATAGCAAAAAAATCATTTTCAAACTTCTTTAAATCCTTTTCAGTTTTTATAATATCTTTTTTCAGCAAATCTTCAAAAGCGTCTGATATCTTGCTCTTTTTTCCTGTTGCATAAACCTGATCAAAAAGTATCAAATTCACAGGCCTGTTGTTGGGGTAAAATTTTAAAGCCTTTTTAATTAAGGAATCATCCTTTTTCTCGAGAAATACGTACTTTTCATAGAGAATATATGAAAGCTCTTTGGAAAAATCACTCTTATTACCTTTCTGATACTTTAACAGATATTTAAAGGCATCATCAAAATTTTTAAGACTTAAGTTTAACTCATAAAAGTATTTATAAATTATCGGTGATTTATCAATATCAAGAAGCTTTTGTGCATAGTAGAGAGACTTTTTATATTCTTGAAGCTCTTTATAGTCTTTTACCAGCTCAAAATACAAAATTTTATTTAGCTTGTTAGTAAGGGTCTTATCTCCCACAAGGCTTTCGTGGATATGTATTGCTTTTTCGTATTCCCCGTTTTTTCTTAAGACGCTACCAAGCAATATGTATATCTCTTTAGGCGCATTGTCTGAAATAACTAATTTTTTAAACTCTTCAATACTTAAACCGTAATTACCTTCCAAAAGATATAAATTTGCTTTGATAAGATTTGCCAAGTCCATCAGCTTTACTTTTCCTCTTTAGAAAGCGGCAAAGTCCTAAGTCTTTTTATTTCGCTTTCAGATTCTGCTATTTTTTTCTTAAGACTGCTGATCTCTCTTTTAAGCTTAAACTTTTCACCAAAAGAAATTAAGCCCGCCAAAATAACTCCAATAGCTATCCCGCCTAAAAAAACTAAAATCAAGGGGACTTTAATTGGTGCTTTTGTAAAGAAATATGACACTTCTACCATCTGCATATTCAGATAGCCCAAGACCAAAATTACTGCAATAACTACAATTTTTACAATATTCCCAATCAACTTCATAACTCCTCCAATTTTAACAAAGCTGATTTTAGCTTATCATAAGTATCAAAAATATGCTCTGAAATCACCTTTGTCTCCGCCAATAGCGGCATAAAATTTGTATCACCAACCCATCTTGGAACAATATGCATATGGACATGGTCAACCACACCTGCACCAGCAGGTCGACCTACATTAAATCCTATATTAAACCCTTCGGGGCCTATAATGCTTTTCATAGCTTTAACAGTAAGCTTACACAAATTCATAAGCTCAAGCATCTCTTCATCATCCAAATCTTCAATATTACCAGTATGTTTATAAGGGATAACCATTACGTGTCCATTTGTGTAAGGGAAAAGATTCATCATTATAAAAGCTTTTTTACCTCTATAAAGGATAAGGTTTTCTTTATCTTTACTTTCGTCTTCGTTTGGTTTTGTGCAGAAAATGCACCCTTCATCCTTGTGTGAGCCATCGATATAGCGCATCCTCCACGGTGCCCATACTCTCTTGATACCTGTTTCTTCCATAATAACCTCACAAAACTGATAATATATTTTGCTACAAAATATATTTTTATTCAACTGTTTTCTAATTATAATCAATAGCACGTTAAAACATTGAACAATGAACTTAGAACTTAGAACCTTATTTAATCAGAAAAACCCAATCGTTTCTAAGTGCAACAGAAGACTTGCTCCCCTTTTCTATCTTAAATTTTCTAAACGCATACCCTGATATATCTATTTCTATAATAACATTTGTGTTTTCAGGTTTGAACAATACCGTATAGCTGTCCCCTTTCCAAAACAGGTCAATGATTTCCCCTTCAATTTTAGTATCCTTCGGATTTATACTTTTACCGTCTTTTAAAATCATGACCTCTTCAGATCTGACACCCCAATAAATATCATCCCCTTTTTTGATTTGAGGAAACTTTTCAGTATAGTATGTCACAGCTTGATTTAAATCAGGCACATAAATGTAACCAAACTTCTCAGTCAGCTCTTTAACTTTCCCTTTAAAAATATTTTTTATCCCGAAAAAATTTGCTATTTCAAGAGTTCGCGGATATCTGTAAATATTTTTTTTACTACCTGTCTGATGGATTTTTCCGTCTATCATAACCGAAACATCATCTGCCAAAAAAAATGTCTCCTCCATATCGTGACTTACAATTAAAAGAGTCAGATTATATTCTTTTTGGAGTTTTTTAAGTAACACCCACAGCTCTTTTTTAAATCCTTCATGGAGTGCTGATAAAGGCTCATCCATCAAAAGATATTTAAATCCGCTGGACAAAGCTCTCGCAAGTGCTACCCTCTGCTTTTCTCCACCACTTAAATTAACGGGCTTTCTATCAAGCAAGTGAGATATATTTAAGGAAGAAATTATATCATCTGCCCTTTTGTGCAAGCTCGATTTATTTGTCACATTTCCATGGTTAATACCAAAGAATATATTCTCACTGACGGTCAAATGGGGAAATATCGCTAAATCCTGAGGTAAATAAGCAAACATTCTTTTGTATGTCGGCAACTTTGTTATATTTTCACTGTCTCTAAAAATTTCACCACTTTTAACCGGCCTAAGCCCTAATATTGCCTCCAAAAGAGTGGTCTTTCCGCAACCGGTCGGTCCTATAATAACGTGACAAGAGCCTGTATTTACAGATAAAGAGATATCTTCAAGAGCAAAATTTTTTGTCTTAACTGCCAAGTTTTTTACTTTAATCACTTATAACCCTTTTGTTAGTCAATATTCTTACAATATAGAGGGTAGAAAGCCCCAAAATTAGTAATATTATTATAAGGGCTACAGTCCCCTCGATATCAGCGGTAGAAAGTCTCATGTATATTGCCACAGGTAGTGTTTCAGTGTTCATAGCCATCGAGCCTGCAACCGTGAATGTCGCACCAAATTCTCCGACAGCTTTAGCCCAAGTGAGAATAGAAGCGGCAATAATCCCATTTTTTGACAAAGGAAGGGTAACCTTCAAAAAGGTTTTAAAAGGTGGGACACCCAAACATCTTGCCACATCTTCATATCTTTGAGGGATTTCGTCCATGGCAGCTTTTACCAACCTTATGCACACCCCTAATGTTGTAACAAATTGCGCGAGAATTATCCCATAGACTGTAAATACAAATTGTGCAAAATTTTCCTGAATAAAGCCTCCTAAAGGATTATTGAAAAATATCAAGAGCATTGCCCCAAGCGCAGCAGGGGATACAACCATTGGCAACTCCAATATTGTATCTATAATGGACCGCCCTTGAAAATTATACCTCGAAAGTGCATAAGCCGCAGGAATTGCAATTAAAAGTGAAATGACCGTAACAACAGTTGCAACACTCAAGCTCAAAAGGATGGAATAGGCTGCTCTTTCTGAAAAAGCAGCCTTAAAAAATACATCTTTATCAAAAAAATATAACAGCGATAGTATCAGACCACCATACAAAACAAATACAAACCCGCTGAATAGTATCGCTATCCTTTTAAATGTTATTTTTTCAGCCATATCTCAGGAACTTTATATTCCCCCCCTATTGGTTTTTCAACCCCAATCCACGATTTAGCTTCTTCAGGGGTCATAAAATATTTATACTTTCTGTAGACACTTTTTGCCTCTTCAGTATCCAAAAAGTCAATAAATTTTTGTGCCAACCCCATATTTTTAGTAAATTTTGATATAGCGATAGGGATATATCCTATTCTTGACAATTCTTCTTGTTTTAAGGGGATAGTTTCAATCCTTTCCGGGTCCCAATATTCAAATACACGCCAGCCTATAACCGCATCTGCTGCCTTTAGAGAGATCGCAGTTGCAGTTTTTTCACAGCTCCCCGTATAATTTATAAGATTTTTTCTAAACTGCTGTTTCTCTTCTTCAGTAAAGTTCTTCTCAATTATTTCAACAGCATAAGTACCTACGCATACCCCTTCAGGATTTGCAATAGCAACCTTTAAGCCCGGCTTAGTTAAATCTTTTAGCGTTTTTATATTTTTAGGATTTCCTTTCTGAACATTTATAGCATTTACAAGATAAACCACATATTTCTCTGTTTCAGGGAAAACAACCCCTTTCCTTTTGGCTATTTCCATAAAGTCTGAAGACCCGGGGAAATATAAATCCCCCATTTTCCCCAATATCATTTGTGATAAAACATATCCTGAGCCACCAAAAACTGTTTCAACCTTTACCCCATATTTTTCTCTAAACAGCTTTGCCACTTCCTCAGTAGGTGGTTTTGATGCCGCACCGGCAAATATCAAAAGTCTTTCTTCAGCTCTAACAACACCCGTCAACAAAAAAGCTATCACTATAAATGCAATAAATACCCTTTTCATATATTCCTCCATCACAACATAGCCGTAATATATTTTAAAATATAACGCCATATAAAAAAATTTATTCGTTAAATATATCCGTTTCTCTTCTCAAAAATTCCTCAAACCTTTCTTGTAACTTCCAATAGTATGATATGCACTTTTTACCATATTCAGTAACCTTAGCACCTCCTCCACCTTTACCACCCTTTGTCGTCTCTACAACAGGCAATTTGGCTTCATTATTCATAAATTTTATCAAATCCCAAGCATGCTTGTAAGACATATCAAGCGCTCTGGCAGCCTCTGAAATAGAGCCATACTCATCAATCTTTTCCAGCAAAATAATCCTTCCATGCCCTAAAAAAGTGCCCTTTTCACCTTTTATCCACAGCCTGCCAAGAATTTTGTACGATTTTGATTTATTATCCATAATTCGATATATATTCTAAAATATAACGAAAATCAATATAAAACTTTTATAGTGTTGTTAAATATAAATTGTCTGCACCCCTGAATATTTTATGTTTATTGACATAAAGGGATAAATTGTATAATTTTCAAAAAAAGCAAAGGGGTATTTATGAGCACAATTTATTCAATATCTGTTAGCGATAAGAAAGGGATAAAAAAGACCAATGTCGACTCTGCAAAAGTGTTGGATAACTTTGGTATTGAAGGTGATGCCCACGCTGGTAAGTGGCATAGACAGATAAGCTTTCTCGCCAAAGAGAGCATAGAAAAAATGGTAAAGCTTGGATTAAATGTCAAAAGCGGCGATTTTGCCGAAAATATCACCACAGAGGGTGTCGACCTTTGCACTCTTAAAGTAGGCTCAAGAATAGTGATAAATGATATAGAGTTTACAATTTCACAAAAAGGCAAAATATGTCACCACAGATGTGCGATATACTATCAGGCAGGGGACTGTATAATGCCCAAAGAAGGTATTTTTGCCACAGTTAAAGGGAGTGGCGAAATAAAAGTAGGCGATAAAATTGAGATATTGCCTAAAAAAGGTTTTACTGCCGCTGTCATAACTTTAAGTGACAAAGGGAGCAAAGGGGAAAGAGAAGATATTACAGGTAAAGATATAATCGATTTTCTCAATAAAAATTTTGAACTTTCATTTCTAAGATATGAAATGATTCCGGATGAAAAAAATATTCTTGAGAATATGCTCGTGGAATTTACCGATATGCAGGAATTTGACCTTATCATTACAAACGGCTCAACAGGGATTTCACCGAGAGATATCGCACCGGATGTCACAGAAAAGCTCATTCATAAAAGACTTCCTGGCTTTGAAGAAGCAATGAGAATGGAAAGCTTTAAAAAAACCAAACATGCAATAGTTTCAAGAGCGGTATGCGGCACAAGGAATAACAGCCTTATAATAAATCTTCCTGGCTCTCCCAAAGGTGCAATAGAAAACCTTGAAGTAATATATGAAGCAATTCCTCACACTATAAAGAAATTACAGGGGGATAAATCCGACTGTGCAATTAAATAGACCCCTTTTTATAGCCTTGGACGGTATTGATGGATGCGGTAAATCCACACAGGTAAAAATGTTGGCTGACTTTTTTGAAAAGTCAGGTGCAAAAATATCTGTCACAAAAGAGCCGGGAGGCACAGAAGTAGGAAGTATTTTAAGAGATATTCTTATCTCAAAAAAATATCACATCGACCACATAACAGAAATGCTTCTTTATGCAGCAGATAGAAACGAACATCAAAAACGTGTAATCATCCCAATGCTTAAAAGTGGCACTAGTGTGATAACAGACAGGTTTCTTTCCTCCACTTATGCTTATCAAATCTTTGGTAGAAGGCTTAATAAAGATATTTTAGACACACTTTCAAAAATTACAGTAACAAGGTATCCTGACTTTACATTTATTCTCGATATAGATCCAAAAATAGCTCTTTCAAGGGCAAGAAAACGACTTGAAAATACCGGGACTTTTGAAAATGAAGGTAAATTTGAATCTCTTGACATTTCATTTTTTGAAAATGTAAGAGAAGGTTTTCTTTGGTACGCCAATGCATTTAAAGATTGCCATATTATTAATGCCAACAAACCGCTTAACGAAGTGCACGAAGAGATTTTGGATATTCTATCGTTATGAAAGTTATAGGTTTTGACAGAGAAAAAGATATATTTAGTAAAATTACTCAAAAAAAACAGTTTGCCAATGCCTATATATTTTCCGGAATTGAAGGGTGTGGAAAATTTCTTTTTGCAAAAAATCTTGCTAAAAGTATTCTTTGCCAAAAAGGGAGCTTTTTCTCCCAATGTGATTGTCAGGACTGCAGCCTTGCCGACAATAATTCTCATCCGGACATATTTATCCTTAATATAGGAGAAACTGATTCTAAATTATCCCAATCTAAAAAGGATGAAGCTCAATCAAAGGATAGTATTGGGATTGACGAAATAAAAGAGTTAAGAGAAATCGCTTTTTTATCCCCTTATCGAGGGATGTATAAGTTTTTTATCATAAACGACGCTCATAAAATGACCCATCAGGCGGCCAACGCTTTTTTAAAAACCCTTGAAGAGCCGCCGGAGAATACAATTTTTATCCTTGTCACTCACTTGCCTGAAAAACTTTTGCCGACAATACAATCAAGGTGTCTTAATTTTGAGTTTTCAAGATTGAATGACAATTATATAAAGCAAATACTTACTGAAAAATTTAGTGGCATTAGCAATGAAATATTAGAAGAAGCATGCAAATATGCATGCGGCTCGGTAAAAAAAGGGATTGAACATTTAAGTAGTAAAACAAATAAAATTATTAAGACAGATATTTACGAAGATTTAGACAATATCTTGGACTTTATTTTCAGAGTGAATGATAAAGATGGATTGAAAGCTATAATTGACCAATTATATGTAAATCTTGTTGAAAAATACCGGAAAGAACAAAATAATAAATATTTGACAATTTCTAATTATTTACTAAACATGCTAAGTATGCTACAAAGCAATTTCAACCTGAATATTGCTAAAACGGATTTGATAATTAAACTTTACGGAGAGTTTAGTGAAAAAAGTTAATGCCACCGGCGTAGTCTTTAAAAGAGCCGGCAAAATATATGATTTTTTAACAAATGGGGTGCAGCTAAAGCGCGGTGATTTTGCCATTATTGAGACTGAAAAAGGGGAAGATTTGGCTACTGTCGTTTTTCCCGATAGAGAAATAATACCTGCGGAAGGGCAAGAATTTAAGAAAATTATTAGAAAGGCGACAGAGCAAGACATAGAAAATCTCAAAAAAAATAGAGAGGAAGAGCCAAAAGCCCTTGAAGAGTGTAAAAAACTTGTGGAGCAGCATGGGCTTGAAATGAAACTGTTAAAAGCCGAATATACCCTTGATAGGACAAGAGTCACTTTCTACTTCACCGCAGATGGTAGAGTTGATTTTAGACAACTTGTTAGAGATCTTGCAAGAATATTTAAGACAAGGATAGAAATGCGACAAGTCGGAGTCAGGGATGCCACAAAAATTCTTGGTGGATTTGGAATCTGCGGACGAGAATTTTGTTGTTCTACATTCTTGAGAAATTTTGATAATATTTCCATTAAAATGGCTAAAGACCAAAACCTTTTGCTTAACCCGGGAAAAATTTCAGGCGTATGCGGAAGGCTTATGTGCTGCCTAATGTATGAAAAAGATGGTTATGATGTAGTTGAAGAAGGTGTCGAATATGTCGAGTTAAAGGACTTTATTGATGAAAATACCGGAGGAAAGATATGAATAAACCGACTTTTTACGTTACAACCCCGATATATTATGTAAATGATGTCCCACATATAGGGCATGCTTACACAACAGTTGCCTGTGATATTATAAGTAGATATAAAAGGTTGTCAGGTTACGATGTATTTTTCCTGACAGGGACAGATGAACATGGACAAAAGATTGAGCAGGCAGCTCAACAAAAAGGGATGACTCCAAAGGAGCTTGCCGACAGTGTAGTCCAAAGATATAAAAATCTCTGGGAAAAGCTTAATATATCCAACAATCACTTTATCAGAACTACTGATGAAAGTCACAAAAAAACTGTTCAGGAAGTATTCAAGAGGATGCAGGAAAACGGGGATATATATCTTGATGAATATGAAGGGTGGTATTGTACCCCTTGCGAAACATATTGGACAGAGACACAACTTCTTGATGGAAACTGCTGCCCGTCATGCAGAAGAGAGACTACCAAGCTAAAAGAACCAAGTTATTTCTTTAATATGTCAAAATACCAGGAAAAACTTCTAAAACATATAGAGGAAAATCCTGATTTCATAAAGCCTGCTTCAAGACGTAATGAGATAATCGCATTCATAAAAGAAGGGCTTAGAAATCTTTCTGTGAGCAGGGTGTCTTTCAAATGGGGCATTCCTGTGCCTGGAGATGAAAAGCATGTAATTTACGTATGGATAGATGCTCTGACAAACTATATCTCTGCACTTAATTATTTTGAAGCAAATTCAGAGTTAAAAAAATACTGGCCTGCAGACTTTCATGTTGTAGGTAAAGATATTTTAAGATTCCACACCGTTTACTGGCCAACCATGTTGATGAGCTTGGGAATTGACCTGCCAAAGTCTATCTTTGCTCACGGATGGTGGACAGTGGAGGGGCAAAAAATGTCAAAATCCCTTGGAAATGCCATTGATCCAAACTGGCTCATTGAAAAATTTGGAGTCGACCCCATTAGATATTTTTTAATGAGGGAAGTTCCTTTCGGGCTTGATGGGGATTTTTCATTTAAAGCACTAATTCACAGGATAAACAGTGATTTGGCTAATGATCTTGGCAACCTTCTAAACAGGACGCTTGGGATGGTTAAGCGCTACTTCAATGGCGATATCCCGGCATACAAAGTGGAAGACACGGTAGATGTGGAACTTTTCAAGAAAATTGAAGATACTTTTGATAATGTTGAACTTCACTTAAAAGACTTGGCTTTTAACAAGGCACTAATTGCTATATGGGAGCTTGTATCTGCACTAAACAAATATATAGATACAACAGCACCTTGGGCACTTGCCAAAGATAAAGAAAATAGAGATAGACTGGAAACTGTTCTTTACACTTCTATGGATGGAATAAGGGCATTATCACTTTTAATTTATCCATTTATGCCTGATACCGCCATAAAAATAAGAGAACAGTTAAACATTACGGAGCCTGTAGAAAAAAACAGTTTTGAAGAGTTAAAGCGAGTAAAACAATTAAAAGCAGGAGGGAAAATAGGCGAGGTGACACCAATTTTCCCAAGACTTGATGAAAATGAAATTATAGATAACATAAAGAGTGAAAATAAAAAGGATGAAGATAAAAACAATAATGACAAAGCAGTTGAATTAATTGATTTTGCTCATTTTATGACTGTCCAGATAAAAGCGGGCAAAATTATAGAAGCTGAGAAAGTTGAAAAATCTGAAAAATTATTAAAATTAAAGGTGGATTTAGGCCAAGAAACAAGACAAATTATAGCTGGAATAGCAAAAAGTTATCTGCCCGGCGATCTTGTAGGTAAAACTGTGGCGGTAGTGGCCAATTTAAAACCTGCAAAGCTTATGGGGCTCATGTCCGAGGGGATGGTTTTGGCTGCAGCAATTGGTCACAAACACAGGGTTTTAGAGCTTCCAGATGAGGTTGCACCGGGGACTATAATTAAGTAACTGCTAACAATATAACAAGATGATATTAAAAAAAAATACACAAGAATTTGAAAATTTCATAAAGGAAATTAATCAACTAAAAGAGCATGGGCTCTTTTTTACTGATACCCATGCTCATATACATTTTGATGAACTTAAAAGCGGCTACTTTTTAGAAGACTGCATAACTAACTCTGTGAAAAGGATAATTACAGTTGGCATTGACCTAAAAGATTCTCAGAATGCATATGAGTTTGCAATAAAACACAAAGGTGTTTATGCTACCTGCGGTGTCCACCCGCACGATTCTGAAAATTTTTCTGTCGCACAAATAGAAGGTTTTGAAAATCTGTTAAAAAGTGAAAAAGTTATTGCAGTTGGAGAGATAGGGCTTGATTATTTTAGAAACCTTTCGCCAAAAGATAAGCAAATTAGCACTCTCCTTACATTTACTGACATTGCCTTATACCATAAAAAGCCAATAGTAATACATAACCGTGATGCATCTAAGGATATAATAAATATCCTTCATAATATTATTAAAGATAATTTTTACGGTGGGATAATTCACTGTTTCAGCGGTGACAAAACACTCTTAAAATGGGCACTTGACAGAGGATTTTACATATCTTATGCAGGCCCTTTAACTTACTCAAAAGCCGATGATTTAAGGGACACTGTTAAATATGTCCCAATAGATAGGGTATTTATCGAAACAGATTGTCCATACCTTACCCCTATTCCTTTCAGAGGGGTAAAAAATGATCCTTCATTTGTGATATACACAGCCTACACCTTATCAAAACTAACAAATACTAAAATAGACATTTTAGCAGAAAAATTAGAAAACAATTTTAAGCAGCTCTTTGGCAGCTTGGATAATTTTTAAATACAAATAAAACATTGGTGGTTATTTTGAAAATTTTAGTAATCGAAGATGACCATTTCAGCAGAGAAGGGCTCACTAAAATTCTTTCGTCTGAAGGGTATGAAGTCAGTGTTGCAGAAAATGGTGAAGAAGGCTTCGAAAAAGCTATTTCAGAGCACTATGATTTGATAATTACTGATTTGATGATGCCTTTTATGGACGGGATGAAGCTTTTGAGCAGACTAAAAAGTATGGAGTGCGACACCCCTGTTATTGTGATTACTGCTTATTCCAGTATTGATAATATGTTATCTGTTTACCAGTTAGGTGGAATAGAAGTCCTGGAAAAACCTTTTGAAATTCACGAGCTATTTAACTTGATAAAACGAATCTTATAAGGTATTATTATAATATAAGAAGTGCCACTACAACAAAACTGCCTTTTGTAAAACTAATAGGTTGGTTTTACAAAGACAGCATTTACTTCTGAAAAG